>JBAVEE010000931.1:0-1909 GCA_049587575.1 Bradyrhizobium sp. | reverse complement strand
GATTTCGCGCCCCGCCAGCCGAATGCCGCCGGAGGTCGGATCGATCAGGCGGACGATACAGCGCGCCACCGTCGATTTGCCGGAGCCGCTTTCGCCGACAATGCCGAGAGTGCGGCCCTTGCGCAGCGTCAGCGTGACGTTCCGGGCCGCCGCGACTTCGCGGGTGCGGCCGAAGAACGAGCGCTCGCGATAGACCTTGCCGAGCTCATTGGCCTCCAGCACAACGGGCTCTTCTGATTCCGGGCGCGGTGTGCGCGGCACCAGGCTCGGCACCGCCGAGAGCAGGTTGCGGGTATATTCCATCGCAGGCGTGCGCAGGATGGTATCGAGCGGTCCGGTCTCGACCAGCCGTCCCTGACGCATGACGGCGACCCGGTCGGCGATTTCCGCGACCACGCCCATGTCGTGGGTGATGAAGAGCACGGCGGTGCCGTGATCCCGTTGCAGATCGCGGATCAGCGTGAGACTCTGCTTCTGCGTGGTGACGTCGAGCGCCGTGGTCGGCTCGTCCGCGATCAGGAGTTTCGGCTCCAGCACCAGCGCCATCGCGATCATGATGCGCTGGCGCTGGCCGCCCGACAGCCGATGCGGATAGGAGGCGAAAATCCGCTCGACCTCGGGCAGCCGGACCTGCTCCATCATGGCGAGGATGCGCTGGCGCCGCGCGCGGGAATCGAGATCGGTGTGGACGCGCAGCACCTCGTCGATCTGGCGTCCGGCCGGCACCACCGGGTTGAGCGCGGTCATCGGCTCCTGGAAAATCATCGCCATGGTGGTGGCGCGCAGCTGCCGCAGCCGGCGGTCGCTGGCAACGAGCAGCTCTTCGCCGACCAGTTTTATGCTGCCGCCCGAGGCAGCCAGCGAACCTCTCTGCAGCAATCCCATGACGGTCAGCGACGTCACCGATTTGCCCGAGCCGCTCTCGCCGACCAGACACAGGGTCTCGCGCTCGCGCACCTGCAGCGACACGCCATCGATGACACGCGGCCCCCGCGGATTTTTGCCGAGGCCGACGACGAGGTTTTGGATATCGAGGATGGGGGTGGTCATATCTAAACCTCGACTGTCATTCCGGGGCGATGCGAAGCATCGAACTTTGATGTGCAATTGCACATCAGAGAATCTCGAGATTCCGGGTCTGGTGCTACCGCACCATCCCGGAATGACGAAGGAGAGATTGCTTCGCTTCGCTCGCAATGACGCTGGGTAGTCACTTGCCGCCCTCGCGCTGCTTCATGCGGGGATCGAGCGCGTCGCGCGCGGCGTCGCCGATCAGGTTGACGGAAAGGATCGCGATCGACAGCAGCAGGCCGGGCCAGAAGATCAGCGACGGCTTGATCTGAAAATAGGCGCGGCCCTCGGCCATGATGTTGCCCCAGGTCGGGGTCTCCGGGCTGATGCCGGCGCCGAGAAACGACAGGATCGCCTCGGTCAGAATCGCGGATGCGCAAATGTATGTGCCCTGCACGATCAAGGGCGCGATCGTGTTCGGCATCAGATGCCGCCACATGATCTTCGGCAGCGACGAGCCGACGGAAATCGCGGCCTCCACATAAGGCTCCTCGCGTGCCGACAGCACCACCGAGCGTACCAGCCGCGCGACCCGTGGAACTTCGGGAATGGTGATGGCGACCAGGACTGTCGTCAGGCTGGCGCCCGAGAGCGAAACCACGGCAATGGCGAGCAGGATGCTCGGGATCGCCATCAGCCCGTCCATCACGCGCATCATGACCGCGTCGATCCATTTGAAGAAGCCGGCGACGAGCCCGATCACCAGCCCAATGCCGATGCTGACGACCGCGGCGCCGAGGCCGATCAACAGCGATATCCGTCCGCCGTAGAGAATTCGCGACAGCACGTCGCGCCCGTAGCCGTCGGTACCGAGGAGAAACTGCGCGCTTGCGGGTTT
>JBAVEE010000930.1:0-5803 GCA_049587575.1 Bradyrhizobium sp. | reverse complement strand
GAAGCGACCAGCCGGGTTCACCCGCGGCTGGCGCGAACGCCGCGCCGTGGCGCGGTCAAACGGCGGCGACCGCCGCGGACATAATTCGCGAAGTCTGGCGATACGGGCTCATGGGGACGCCTTGCCTGCGAGGCCCGGCCTTCCGTAAATCATGTCCGCGCGCTTTTCGAACGCCGCGGCGAAGCGCTGGAAGGCGGTGTCGAACATCGTACCCATCAGCACCGCAAGCATCCGGTTCTTGAATTCGTAAGCAAGGTAGAATCCAACATCGCAGGCATTTTCCGACTTCGGCTCGAACGTCCAGCGATTCTCGAGGTTGCTGAACGGCCCCTGCAGGTACTCGACCAGAATCTTCAGATTGGGACGGTCCAGCGTGACGCGGCTGGTGAAGGCCTCACGCACCAGCTTGAAGGAAACCGTCATGTCCGCGACGACGATCTCGGTGCCATCCGGCTTCGGCGTGCGTTGACGAATCTTCAGCGCCC
The DNA here is from genome assembly GCA_049587575.1 of Bradyrhizobium sp. Lineage (GTDB taxonomy): Bacteria > Pseudomonadota > Alphaproteobacteria > Rhizobiales > Xanthobacteraceae > Bradyrhizobium. The sequence goes on along the minus strand of JBAVEE010000930.1, from coordinate 5,318 downwards.
GGCACAGCGGCACGAATTCGGGGTAGCGCTCGACGTCGGCAACAAGGTCGAACATCTTCGCCGCGCTGTGGTCGACGCGGCGCCTGGAGCCGAATTTCGGCATCGATTAATGTCCCGGATCTGACATTCGCATCCCGTTGCAGCGGTTAGCGCTGAAGCGCCGCGCGCGCCGCCCGCAGCCTGGCGAAATCATCGCCGGCGTGATGCGATGAACGGGTCAGCGGACTCGCCGACACCATCAGGAACCCCTTGGTATAGGCAACCGTCTCGTAGCCTGCGAACTCGTCCGGGGTCACATAGCTCATCACGGCGTGGTGCTTCCGCGTCGGCTGCAGATACTGGCCGACGGTCAGAAAGTCGACATCCGCCGAGCGGAGGTCGTCCATCACCTGCAGCACCTCGTGGCGCTGTTCGCCCAGTCCGACCATAATGCCGGATTTGGTGAAGATGGCCGGATCGATTTCCTTGACCCGCTGCAACAGCCGGATGGAATGGAAATAGCGCGCGCCCGGACGGACGTTGAGATAGCGCGACGGCACCGTTTCCAGATTGTGATTGAACACGTCGGGCTTCGCCGCCACCACCACTTCGAGCGCGCCGTCCTTGCGCAGGAAGTCCGGCGTCAGGATCTCGATGGTCGTGGCCGGACAACGCGCCCGAATCGCGCGGATGGTTTGCGCGAAATGTTCGGCGCCGCCGTCGGCGAGGTCGTCGCGATCCACCGAGGTGACGACGACATGGGCGAGCCCGAGCTTGAACGTCGCTTCCGCGACGTGGTCGGGTTCCAGCGCATCGAGCGCGCCGGGCATGCCGGTCTTGACGTTGCAGAAGGCGCAGGCTCGGGTGCAGGTGTCACCCATGATCATGAAGGTCGCGTGCTTCTTGTCCCAGCACTCGCCGATATTCGGACAGCCCGCCTCCTCGCACACCGTGACGAGGCCGTTTTCCTTGACGATGTTGCGGGTATCGGCGTAGCCGCGCGTGGTCGGCGCCCGCACCCTGATCCAGGCAGGCTTCGGGGGCGACAGCGCATCCGGCCGGTTCACCTTTTCCGGGTGACGCGGGCGCAGCGGCGTGGCTGAAACGGTATCGACGACGACGACCATGCTATGTCCGTTCTCAGGAGATACCCTAGGTAATCCGCTCGGGACTGAATCGCAACCGCCCGGCTTGCCAGCTGCGAGCCTTTGGCATATCGGCATTGCCAGCGCATTTTCGTCCCTTCCAGCCCCGTTTTGAATGGCTCAAAGCCGCCTGCCCCAAGCTGCTTCCCGATTGGGCAAACCGCTCAGGCGCGCCTTCTTCGCCCGCAGCGTGCATGAGGTCGCGCCCGACCTGATCGGCGCGACCATGCTGGTGAACGGCGCCGGCGGCATCATCGTCGAGGTCGAGGCCTATCATCACACCGAGCCCGCCGCGCACTCCTTCCGGGGGCCGACGCCGCGAAATGCCGTCATGTTCGGCCCGCCCGGCTTCGCCTATGTCTATCGCTCCTACGGCATCCACTGGTGCGTCAATTTCGTCTGCGAAAAGCAGGGTTCGGCCAGCGCGGTGCTGATCCGCGCGCTGCAGCCGACCCACGGCATTGCGGCGATGCGGCGCCGCCGGCACTTGCATGACGAGCGATCGCTGTGCTCGGGGCCGGGCAAATTGACCGAAGCGCTGGGGATCACGATTGCGCATAACGGCCTGTCGCTCGATGCGCCGCCGATCGCACTGTTTGCGCGCACGACCAAACCCGAAATCGTCGCCGGCGTGCGGATCGGCATCACAAAAGCGGTCGAACTGCCCTGGCGTTACGGGCTGCAGGGCTCGAAGTTTCTGAGCAAGCCGTTTTGACGATCGCAGCATGAAACCATCATTGCGAGCCACCGGGTCGCGCTAATGCGTGGCGGACGACAGGCTTCGCGAAGCAACCCATCGTGCGAGCCGTCATTGCGGATGGGCACAACCACAATTCGCGGATCAGACCACCGCATTTCGCTCGATCGTCTCGCGATAGAATGACGCGCTGAGCTTTGGCGTGCGGCGCTGCGTCTTGAAATCGACGCGATAGAGCCCGAAGCGCTTTTCAAAGCCATCCGACCATTCAAAATTGTCCATCAGACTCCACAGGAAATACCCATGCACGGGAACGCCCTCGGATGTCGCGCGCTGCAGTTGCGTCAAATAATTGCGCAGATACATGATCCGATCCACATCGTAGACATGGCCTTCCGCGGCGGGCTGGTCCGCCGCCGACGTTCCGTTCTCGGTGATATAAATCGACTTCACGTTCCAAAGCTTCGCGACATGGCGTGGCGCCCAGAACATCGCCTCGGGACCGATTTTGAGCCAGTTCGATTCCATGTGGGGAAACGATGCGGGAAACGGCAGCAAGCCAAAGCCGTGCTCGTCATCGGCCGCGACCACGTAATGATGCGGCATGTAGACATTGAGCCCGACAAAATCGATCGGCGATGAAATGACGCTCAGATCTTCAGCCGTGTATTTCGGGGCGTCCTTGCCGGCATAGGCCAGGAATGCGTCGGTGTATTTTCCTTCCAGAATCACGGTCAGGTAACCGGCATTGAGTTCGCGCGTGGCGATTTCCGCTGCGCGGATGTTCGCCGGCGTTTCGATGGCAGGTACACAGATGACGATGTTCTCGGCCGGACCGACCCTGGTTCCCGCGCGTCCGTGCGCCCGGATCGCCTGCACCGCGAGACCGTGCCCCAGCGCGACATGGTGACGAACCTGGTTCAGCGCCGGCTGCGGCAGCTTCAGGCCCGGGGCGTCGAACCCGGCGCCGTAGCCGAAATCGACCAGCCTCGAGCATTCGTTGATCGTGAAAACATGTTTCACGCGATCGCCCAGGCCAGTCGCCACATAACCGGCATAATCCGCAAATGCCCTGGCGGTGTCGCGAGACATCCATCCGCCGACGCGGTCCTGCAGCGCCTGCGGCAAATCCCAGTGATACAGGGTCGCAAACGGCTCGATGCCGTTCGCCAGGAGTTCATCGACAAGCCGATTGTAGAAATCGAGACCCTTCGGGTTTGGAGCACCTGTGCCCTCGGGAAAAACACGAGGCCACGCGATCGAGAAGCGATAGGCCCTCGCCCCCAGCGCCTTTATCAATTGCACGTCTTCCTTGTACCGATGGTAACCGTCGTTCGCGACGTCAGCGTTGCTGCGATCGGCGATCCTCCCGGCTGTGTGGGCGAAACCATCCCATATCGACGGACCCCGTCCGTCTTCGTTGACGGCCCCTTCGATCTGATAGGCCGACGTCGCCGTCCCCCATAGGAAGCCGCTCGGGAAGCCGGACGGCAGGCTGCGGTCCGGCAGCGTGTTTTCCTTGTCTGAGCCGGACTGACCGGATGCGGCGGGTTTGGCCGATATTCCGAACGCCGACCATCCTGCAATCCTGGCAAAATGGCGCCGAGAAAGTCTGCTGAACAACATCACTTTACTTTTGGGACCGAGGCAAGTTTGCTATCAGAACACAGCCTGGCTGCCGCAACCAGCCGTGCCCCCCGCATTCCGACCTGACTGCGCGGACCGCTTGACCATAATCGACAAGCTTTCCGGAGGACAGAACCAATTGCCGCTCGCGCGCCGCTGGCGCTTCTCCTGATATCGCTGAGCGTAATTGCCGCGGTCTGGTGGTGGCTGGCCACGCCGGTCATGCTGAGCCATGCGCCGATCGATCCCGCGGCGAAACTGGATTGCGTGTCCTATGCGCCGTTCCGCGACGACCAGACTCCGCTGAACCCGAGCCTGATCGTCAGCCCGGAACAGATCCAGGAGGATCTCGTCGAGATCGCCAAGATTTCCCAATGTGTCCGCACCTATTCCGTCGACAACGGATTGGACAAGGTGCCCGAACTCGCCTCCAGGGTGGGGCTGAAAGTTCTTCTCGGAGTCTGGATCGGAAACGGTCGCCTGAAGAACGCGCTTCTGATCGACACCGCGATATCGCTGGCCAGGAAATATCCGGATGTGATCAAGGCGATCGTCGTCGGCAACGAGGTGCTGTTGCATGGGGACATGACCCCGTCTGACCTTCGGGAGCTCATCCGCTCGGTCAAGGCGCGCGTGAATGTCCCGGTGACGTACGCCGATGTTTGGGAATACTGGTTGCGTTACCGGGAAGTCGCCGACGACGTCGATTTCGTTACGATTCATGTCCTGCCCTATTGGGAAAACCTTCCGGTCCGCGCCGAAGCCGCGGCCGCGCACGTGGCCGCCATTCGGCAGCAGGTGGCCCTCGCCTTTCCCGGCAAGGAAATCCTGATCGGCGAGACCGGCTGGCCAAGCATGGGGCGGATGCGTGAGGGAGCACTTCCGTCGCGCACCGCCCAGGCCCGCGTCGTCTCGGATATTCTGGATCTCGCAAGACGTGAGAACTTTCACGTCAACCTGATCGAGGCCTATGACGCGCCGTGGAAGCGTCAGTGGGAAGGAACCGTGGGCGGCAATTGGGGCTTGTTCGACGGGAAGTATCGCACGCTGAAATACCCGCCCGGCGTCGCCATCAGCGACTATCCGTTCTGGAAGCTGCAGATGGGAGGCGGCCTTGTATTGGCTGTCTCGGTGTTCGCCGCGGCCTGGTTGACGTTGCGACGCAGGCCATGGCCCCCGCGGCCGGCCGCCTGGGTCGCCGTCGGGATGTCCGCGACCTCGGCCGGAATCCTGCTGGGGATGGCCGCCGAAAAGATGTATTATGAAAGCTACGGTTTCGGCGGCTGGCTCGGACGGGGTTTGTTGCTGGCGGCCGCGATCGCGTCACCCCTGTTGTGCGCCAACGCCTTGATGTCCGGGCGCAGCCTGCCGACATTTCTGGAACTGATCGGCCCGCGCGAAGGCAGAACCCTGACGTTCCCGGCGGTGGCTTTAGGATTGGCGCTGGCCGTGACCACGCTGATCGCCGCGGAAACCGCCCTGGGCCTGGTGTTCGATCCGCGCTGGCGCGATTTCCCGTTCGCCGGCCTCACCGTGGCCGTGGTCCCGTTTTGGACCCTGACACTGCTCAACCGTCCGAAATCGGGCATGCGCCCGATCGCCGAAGCCGCGTTCGCAGCCCTGTTCGCCGCTACCGCGGTTTACGCCACCTTCAATGAAGGGGCCGAGAACTGGCAGGCCTTGTGGACTTCGGCTGCGTATCTTCTGTTCGGCGCCACACTCTGGCAGGCACGTTGCGTGGCCGTGGCAGGCGCCACATCGATCATTCCGGACGGCGTTTCGGAAGTCGGCTTGTCCAAGGCCAGGGACGGCGCTCAATCCGACCGCCCTCGCTTGCGGGCCGGAGCCGAGGCCGCCGGCTAGATGTGAGC
>JBAVEE010000929.1:0-2881 GCA_049587575.1 Bradyrhizobium sp. | reverse complement strand
CCAATCCGCGAGACCTGGAAGGCGGCGATGTCGCCGCCTTCCCTATTATTTCTGCCGGGGTCGTCCAGTGGTCGCCAATGTTTTTGACCGTCTTCGCGCGCTTGTCCTCTAAGTCTTTTTGGTCGCTGGCTTCGCCCTGCCGGCGTTCGCTGGGCCATTCGAGGATGCGGTCGCCAAATTCGCCAATGACGAGTTTTCGGACACCGAGCAGGCCATCGGTGTCGTTGCGACATCGGGCAACCCGCTCGCCTTTTCCATCATCAGCGCGCTCCAGGATGGCCGGCTGTCGGCCGATCCCGACACCAGGAACGTCTATGTCACGCAATCGGACGGCAAGATCATCGACGCCGCAACCGGCGCCGCGGTGGACAAGCTGCCGGATAATGCCGCCGCCGTGCGCCTCAACAACCGCCTGCGTCGCTCGGTCGAGGCCGCGCTCGGCGGCCTGACCCTGCTGTCGCCCGATCCGGTCAAGCGGATCGCGGCCGCGCAATCGGTTTTCAAGACCCATGACGAGACGATGCTGCCTGTCGTCGACGGCGCGTTGCAAAAGGAAACCAACAAGGCCGCGAAGCTCGCCTTTACCGAAGCGCGCGCCGCCATTCTGCTTTTCAAACCTGACGCTACCGATGCCGAAAAGCTTGAAGCCATCGCCACCATCAGGGCGCGGGGCGATCAGGAAGCGCTGGCGCTGCTGACGGGCTTGACCGGAGAGCAGCCCCCCGCGATCGCGCGTGCCGCGACCAATGCGACTTCGGCCATTCAGAGCAATCTCGCGCTGTGGTCGACCGTGCAGAATGCCTGGTACGGCGTGTCGCTCGGTTCGGTGCTGCTGCTGGCCGCGATCGGTCTAGCCATCACCTTCGGGGTGATGGGCGTCATCAACATGGCCCATGGCGAGATGGTGATGATCGGCGCCTACGCCACCTTCGTGGTGCAGGAATCGATCAGGACCAAATCCATCGTGTTTGGGTTGCCGGGAATGCCGGTTTTCCAGATTCCCCTCCCTTTCGATATTCCGCTCGATCTGGCGCTGCCCATCGCCATCCCGGTCGCGTTCATCGTGACGGCACTGATCGGCATCCTGATTGAGCGCACGATCATTCGCTTTCTCTACGGGCGCCCGCTGGAGACGCTGCTGGCGACCTGGGGCCTTTCGCTGGTGCTGCAGCAGGCCGTGCGCACCATGTTCGGTCCGACCAACCGCGAGGTGAGCAATCCCTCCTGGATGAGCGCCGCATTCGAGCTCGGGCAGATCACGATCACCTACAACCGGTTGTGGATCCTCTGCTTCACGCTGGCGGTGTTCGGGCTGCTGCTCGCCATGCTTCGCTATACCGCGCTCGGCCTTGAGATGCGCGCGGTGACGCAGAACCGTCGCATGGCGGCGTCGATGGGGATCGCCACCTCGCGGGTCGATGCGCTGACCTTCGGCCTCGGCTCGGGCATCGCCGGGATCGCCGGCGTGGCGCTGTCGCAGATCGACAATGTCAGCCCCAATCTCGGCCAGAGCTACATCATCGACTCCTTCATGGTGGTGGTGTTCGGCGGCGTCGGCAATTTGTGGGGCACCCTGGTGGGCGCCTTCACGCTCGGCATCGCCAACAAGTTCCTGGAGCCGGTCGCCGGCGCCGTGCTCGGCAAGATCGCCATTCTGGTGCTGATCATCCTGTTCATTCAGAAGCGCCCGCGCGGCCTGTTCGCGCTCAAGGGACGCGCGGTGGAAGCATGACGCCGCTCATTGCCATCGAATTTCGCTCCGCACCGCGGCGTCGCTCGCTCTCCCGCTTGCGGGGGAGGCTTGGGCTGGGAGTTTCTCCACGAGCACCGGAGTCGTGTGGAGGCAATTCCCCCACCCGTCGCGCTCTGACGAGCGCGTCGACCTCCCCCGCAAGCGGGAGAGGTGACAGTCGATGATGCCCCACGTACTCACGCGGTCGCTGGACCGCAGCGCGGCCGTGTTCCTGATCGTGGTCGCCGCCTGCGGCGTATTGATCCCGCTGTCGAACCTGCTGCTGCCGTCCGGCTCCATGCTGCAAGTGCCGACCTATCTGGTCGAGCTGTTCGGCAAATATGTCTGCTACGCCATCCTGGCGCTCTCGATCGACTTGATCTGGGGCTATTGCGGCATCCTCTCGCTGGGCCATGGCGCCTTCTTTGCGCTCGGCGGTTATGCCATGGGCATGTATCTGATGCGCCAGATCGGCAGCCGCGGCGTCTACGGCAATCCGATCCTGCCCGACTTCATGGTATTCCTGAATTATCCGAAACTGCCGTGGTATTGGCACGGTTTCGATATGTTCTGGTTCGCCGCGGTGATGGTTGTTCTGGCGCCCGGCGTCTTGGCCTTCTGCTTCGGCTGGCTGGCTTTCCGTTCCCGGGTCACCGGCGTCTATCTCTCGATCATCACGCAGGCGATGACCTATGCCTTGCTGCTGGCGTTCTTCCGCAACGATTTCGGGTTCGGCGGCAACAACGGTCTGACCGATTTCAAGGATATTCTCGGCTTCAACGTTCAGGCGGGCGGCACCCGTGCCGCGCTGTTCGCGTTGAGTTGCGTCGCCCTCGTCATCACCTTCCTGATCTGCCGGGCGGTGGTGACCTCGAAGCTCGGCAAGGTGCTGATCGCAATTCGCGACGCCGAATCCCGGACGCGGTTTCTCGGCTACCGCGTCGAATCCTACAAGCTGTTCGTGTTCACGCTGTCGGCCTGCATGGCCGGCGTCGCCGGCGCGCTCTATGTGCCGCAGGTCGGCATCATCAATCCCGGGGAATTCGCGCCCGGCAATTCCATCGAGGCCGTGATCTGGGTTGCCGTCGGCGGCCGCGGCACGCTGATCGGGGCCGCGCTCGGCGCGGTCGTCGTCAATTACGCCAAGAC
>JBAVEE010000928.1:0-3800 GCA_049587575.1 Bradyrhizobium sp. | reverse complement strand
GATCTCCATCTCGGCCTTCTTGCCGCGCGCGGCGAGCGTGGCGTCGAGTTCGTACATCCGGTCGAAATGGTCCTCGATCACGCCCTTGTTGCGGCCGGTGACGAAGATGAAATGTTCGATGCCGGCTTCCCTGGCCTCATCGACTACATACTGGATCAGCGGCTTGTCGACGATGGTCAGCATTTCCTTCGGCATCGCCTTGGTGGCGGGCAGGACGCGGGTGCCGAGACCGGCGACCGGGAAGACGGCTTTGCGGATTTTCATGGGGTGTTCGGGCTGCCTTGAGAGAACGAAGGGATGAGCATCCTGGTTGTATGTTGGTAGCTGCTTTGCAGCCGGGAACAAAGGCGGATGTGTGATGCAGGTTCCGCAGCTTTTTCCATTTTCCTGAAATGGACCAAACCCCTGACGCAAAAACCTCGCCTTTGTTAAGCTATTGGAAACCGTGACCGGGCCTCCTGAAAGCGGGTCAATTCAGGGGCCTTGCGGGTGGAACATGACGCGACGAACCGGACGATCGGCGATACGGCGAACGGGAGCGGTATTGCTTGCGGCGACGCTGCTTTGGTGCGGCGGGGCCCGCGCGCAATCCTCCGGCGGCAATCCGCTCGAATTTCTCGGCGGCATTTTCAACGGTTCATCCTCGAAAAGCGGCCAAATCCCGCCTTCGGCCCAGCCGGGCAGTTCGGCACCGGCGCAGGCAGCACCGGCGGCAAGCGGCGCGCCGCTGCCGTGGAGCGGCGAGGACGGCGCCTCCGGCCATCCGCTGATGACCGCGAGCGCGATCCGCGAGGCGGCGGCGAATTTTGACAATTGCGTCGCCTCGATGTGGCCGGACGCCGCGCGCCGCAACATCTCCCGGGAAAGCTTTCAGCGCTTCAGCGCAGGCCTTGCCCCTGACCTTCGCATCATGGACCTGATGGATTCGCAGCCGGAATACACCAAGTCGATCTGGGATTATCTCGACATACTGGTAAACGATAACCGTCTGGCCAGGGGCCGCGAGATCCTCGCCAAATACAAGCCCCAGTTCGACGCGGCGGAAAAAACCTATGGGGTCGACCGCTACACGATCGCGGCGATCTGGGGCATCGAGTCGAATTACTCCACGCAGATGGGGGATCGCAGCGTTCTGCAATCCACGGCGACGCTGGCCTGCATCGGCCGCCGCCAGAAATACTTCAAGGATGAGTTCCTCTCGGCACTGGAGATCCTGCACCGCGGCGACCTGCGTCCCGAACAGATGCGGGGCTCGTGGGCCGGCGCGTTCGGACCCACCCAATTCATGCCGACGGCTTTCAAGCGCTATGCCGTCGACGCCGACGGCGACGGCCGCCGCGACGTCGTTGACGATCCGGCCGACCTGATCGCCTCGACCGCCAACAATCTCAGGAAAGACGGCTGGCAGACCGGCCAGACCTGGGGCTACGAAGTCGTGGTGCCCGCAGGCTTCAATTACATGCTGGCGGATCGGGCGAAAGCGATGACGACCGCGCAGTGGGCGCATCTGGGCCTCAGGCGCGCCAATGGCCAGCCCTTCCCGCCTTCCGCCGAGAAAGCCTATCTGCTCGCGCCCGCCGGCGCCGAGGGGCCGGGCTTCCTGATGCTGCAGAATTTCCGCGTGATCATGAAATACAATCCGGCAGAGGCCTATGCGCTGGCGATCGGCCACTTCGCCGACCGCTTGCGCGGCGGGCCGCCCTTCGTGCAGCCCTGGCCGCGGGAACAACGGGAATTGTCGCGCGCCGAGCGGCTCGAACTGCAGCAGCTTCTGGCGCAGCGGGGATTCTACCGCGGCACCCCGGACGGCCAGTTCGGCGGCGAGACCCGGGAAGCCCTGCGTGGCTTCCAGGCCTCGATCGGGGCGCCGGCAGACGGATTTGCCTCCTCGGAGGTGCTGGAGCGGCTCCGGGCGCGGTGAGCCGCCGGATTCGGCGACGAAACCAACCATGAACAGACATTCCGGCATCTGCCTTGACGGCGGCGGCCGCTGCCCGGTTTATGACGGGGAAATCTGCCCGCTTGCGGCCTGATTCAGCTAGTATAATCATTGCCCGAACGACCCATTGCGACCGAGTTGCATGCCAAAGACAAAATCCTTTTTCCGGGTGTTCACCGAGACCGGCCCGCTGATCGTGTTGGCCGTCGCGGTCGCGCTGCTGCTTGGGATCGCGGGGCCGGCGTCCGCGCAGTTTTTCAATTTCGGCTTCGGCGGACCGCCGCGGCCGCAAGCAGCACCGCCACCGCCTGGCAGTCGTGGCTGGTTCGGCGGCGACCTGTTCGCACCGTTCCAGCAGCAACAGGCGCCCAAGCGGGTCGAGAATTATTCCAAGGCGCCGCCGCCGGAAAAACGCGAGACCATACCGGAACGCAACGTTCTGGTGCTCGGCGACGCCATGGCGGATTGGCTCGCCTATGGTCTTGAGGACGCCTACGCCGAGCAGCCGGACATGGGCGTGATCCGCAAGGCCAAAACCGTCTCGGGCCTCATCAGATACCAGCCCAAGGGCGATCCGGCGGACTGGACCGCCGCGGCCAAGGGCATTCTGGCCACCGAAAAGCCGGACGCCATCGTCGTCATGCTCGGCCTCAATGACCGCGTGTCGATGCGCGAGCCGGCGGCCGAGAAATCCGACGGCAGGCAGGCGGACAAGAAAAGCGACAAGAAGGACGCCCGCAAGCCCGACGGCAAGCCTGGCGAGGCGAAGTCCGCAGCGAAACCGGATGGTGCGGCCGATAGCGCGGCAAAGCCCGACGACAAGGCGGTCGACACCGAATTGTCCCCGGACGACACCGCTGACAATGGCGAAGCTCCGCCGATCATCGCGCCGGAGAAGGGCGGGCGTTCGCCGACCGGCGTTTATGAGTTCCGCGACGATCGCTGGGTCGAACTCTACACCAGGAAAATCGATGAGATGATCGCGGTGTTGAAATCAAAGGGCGTGCCGGTGCTGTGGGTCGGCCTCCCCGCGGTGCGCGGCGCCAGGGCGACCGCCGACATGGTATTTCTGGATTCGCTGTACCGCGAAGCCGCCGGCAAGGCCGGCATCACCTATGTCGACGTCTGGGACGGATTTGTCGACGAGGCCGGCCGCTTCCTGCAGCAGGGCCCCGACTTCGAAGGCCAGATCCGGCGCCTGCGCTCCTATGACGGCGTGTATTTCACGAGACCCGGCGCGCGCAAGCTGGCGCATTATGTCGAGCGCGAAATCACCCGGCTGTTGGCGAGCCGTTCGGCGCCGTTCGCGCTGCCCAGCGAACCCGCTACCCCTGATGCCAATGCACAGCCCGGCCAGCCGGCACCGCGTCCGCTGGCGGGACCGATCCTGCCGCTGGTGGCTTCCTCCGTCGGCACCGATCAATTGCTTGGTGGTCCGGGATCGCGCCCGGCCGCCGTCGATGCGCTCGCGGCACGAACGCTGGTCAAGGGCGAACCGCTCGCCCCGCCCCCCGGCCGTGCCGACGATTTCGCCTGGCCGCGCCGCGAAGTCGGACACGAGCAGGCCAAGGGCGACACGCCGGTGGCAACGGTTTCGCCGGATGGGACGGTCGCAGCGCCCAGCGCGCCGGCAAAACCGAAGAAGCCTGCTGCTCCGGTACAACCAGGCGCACCGGCTCAGTCGGGCACGCCGTCCTTGCGGAATTTTTTCGGCTTCGGAAACCCGTTGCGCCAGCTTCAGCCGCAACCGCCGCCGCGCGTCCTGCGCCCGCCAGGTAGTGTCGGGCGGTCGGCGTCGGCGCCGGCGCCGGGCAATCTCACGCGATGATGTCTCCCGTCGTTCCGAGGCGCGCGCCAGCGC
>JBAVEE010000927.1:0-3132 GCA_049587575.1 Bradyrhizobium sp. | reverse complement strand
GGGTCGGTCGAGGCGCGCGTGGTCAGGGTTCCGAGAACGGCGTCGCGAAGATGCGATATCTCGGCGAATAAATCCGGGTTCGGCTGATTGATGTAGCGATGAATCAGGTTCTGCAGGCGGCCGGTCTCGGTCTCCAGCCGCGCCAGGACCTTGTCGGGCTCCCGCGCCTGCCGCACGTCATCCCAGGCCGAACCGAGCACCTGCACGCCGTTCCATATCAGCGCAACCAGCACCACGACGACCGCCGAGTTCAGCGCCGCAATCGACAGGATACGCCAGCGGATAGGCACCGCGCGGAGCAGTCCGATGATGCGCGAATGACCCCGCGCGGCGAGGCTTGCCGGCTGATCCGCTGCTTCATCGTGCCGGCGAGTTCCGAGGACCAATTCAGTCAACCTTGCGAATCCGTTCGATCAACTCCGCGGCCGAAGGATCGCGTTGCGCTTTTATTTTCCGCGATCAGGCGGCCCCTGTCGCGCAGCTCCTGGACGGTCCCCTGTGAAGGGGTCGAGGGTTGGAAAAAAAGGTTCAAGGCCAATTTGGCAGAAGCCGTTTCGCCCCAAGGAAATCGCTCAAGGAAAGAGCGGCCAAACAATCAGCCTATAAATTGAGCAACAGCCTCCCTTTGTATGCAATGAGCTTTTGCGTTTGTACGCCGGAGTTCACGGCCTCACGATCGATATTCCTAGCTGGATCAGAGCATTAACCCAGGGGTGGGGATCCGTTAAGAATTGGCACGAACCTTGCGAAGCTTGCTCCAAAGACCGATCCCTCGTGCGTTGGAGCGTCAGATGAAGCGCCGCGATTTCCTCAAATCCGTCTCCGGCATCGCCGCCGGAGCGGTGGTCCCGGCACCCGCGATCTGGTCCTCCGCCAAGGCCGACGGCCGCTCGGAGACCCTGCTGGTCGTCACGGAGGGCGGTCCCAACAATCTCGATATCCAGGGCGTTGGCACCAATCGTCCTGGCTACGAGACGTCGTGGAATTGCTACGACCGGCTTATCACCCATGAAACCAGGACGCTTCCCGACGGCACGCTGTCCTACGATCGCGACAAGTTCAAACCCGAACTCGCCGAAGACATGAAGATCGGCGACATGTCGGTCACCTTCAGACTGAAGAAGAACGCGAAATTCCACGACGGCACGCCGGTCACCGCCAAGGATGTCAAATGGTCGCTGGATCGCGCGGTGACGGTCGGCGGCTTCCCCACGGTGCAGATGAAGGCCGGCTCGCTGGTGGACAAGGAACAGTTCGTCCTCGTTGACGACAACACCGTCCGTATCGATTTCGTCAAAAAGGACCGCCTGACGATTCCCGATCTCGCGGTGATCGTGCCAAGCATCTACAATTCGGAGCTCTTGAAGAAGAAGGCCACGGAAAAGGATCCCTGGGCGCTCGATTACACCAAGAGCAACACCGCCGGCAGCGGCGCCTACAGGGTGACGAGCTGGAAGCCCGGCGTCGAAGTGGTCTATGAGCGCCATGAGGGCTGGGTGGGCGGCAAGTTGCCCCAGCTCAAGAAAGTCATCTGGCGCACCGTTCCCTCGCAGGGCAATCGCCGCGCCTTGATGGAACGCGGCGATGCCGACATCTCTTTCGATCTTTCGAGCAAGGACACCTCGGAGATGAAGAAGGAGAGCAAGCTCGTCATCATCTCCAACCCGATCGGCAACGGCATGTACTCCGTCGAGCTGAACGTGAAGAATCCGCCGTTCGACAATGCAAAAGTCCGGCAGGCGGTGGCTTATGCGCTGCCCTACCAGAAGATCATGGATGCGGCGATGTTCGGTCTGGCCAATCCGTTGTTCGGTGGCCCCTCGAACAACGTTACCGGCATCGCCTGGCCGGCCAAGACCGGCTACGTCACCGACATGGCCAGGGCCAAGGCGCTGATGGCGGAAAGCGGCGTATCGAATATCGACACGACCATCTCCTTCGACCTCGGTGCCGGCGATATATGCGAGCCGATTGCCGTGCTGGTGCAGGAGAGCCTTGCCCAGATCGGCATCAAGACCGTGATCAACAAGGTGCCGGGCGCCAACTGGCGCAGCGAGATGGCCAGGAAGTCGATGCCGCTGATGGTCAACTTCTTCTCCGGCTGGCTGGACTATCCGGAGTACTTCTTCTTCTGGTGCTATTCCGGCCAGAACGCCATCTTCAATACGTCGAGCTATGTGAACCCGGACATGGACGTCCTGATCGACGGCGCCCGGGCCGCCGCCGCCATCGGCGACAAGGAGAAATACGCCAGGGACGTCGAAGGGTTCATCTCGAAGGCCTACAACGAAGTCCCGCGGATTCCGTTGTTTCAGCCTTTCCTCAACGTCGCCACGCAGAAGAACATCTCGGGCTACGTTTACTGGTTCCACCGGCAACTCGACTACCGCTCAATCGTCAAAGCGTGAGGCGGACAGCAACGGCGGGGGGTGTGCGCCCGATCTGGACAGTTTCTCAACGCGGCTTCCGAAAATTCTGGGGCTAGAAAACCATGGGGATGATCCTGAAGCGGCTGGTGACCGTGATCCCGACCCTGATCGGTGTCGTGATCGTCACCTTTCTGCTCACCCGCGTTTTGCCGGGTGACCCCGCGGTCTATTTCGCAGGACCCGCCGCCACGCCGCAATCGATCGCCGAAATCCGAAAATCGCTTGGGCTCGACCGGTCGCTGCCCGACCAGTTCGCCCGCTATGTCAACGATCTCGCCCACGGCAATTTCGGCAATTCGCTGTCCACCGGCCGACCGGTGGCGACCGAAATCTCGAGCCGCCTGCCGGCATCGGCGGAACTCACGCTGTCCGGATTGCTGCTCGCGATCGTCATCGCGGTGCCGCTCGGCATCTTCGCCGCAGTCAAGCAGGGCTCCCTTATCGATCATTTGTGCCGAATCATCGCCACCGCCGGCGTTTCGCTTCCAGTGTTCTTCACCGGCCTGCTATTGGTCTACATATTCTACTTCAGGCTTGGCTGGTCGCCCGCGCCCATCGGCCGGCTCGATGCCTTCGCCACGGCGCCGCCCGATATCACCGGGTTCTATCTGATCGACAGCCTGGTCAGCGGAAATTTCGAGTCGTTTCGCGCTTCGCTCAGCCAGTTGATTCTGCCGGCGGTGACCCTGGCGGTGTTCTCGCT
>JBAVEE010000926.1:0-6979 GCA_049587575.1 Bradyrhizobium sp. | reverse complement strand
CCCAGGCGACCAGGGGATCGTAAATCGTGTAGGCGGTGAACTGATAGGCGCCGGCGCCGCGGTCCGGCTGACCTGTGGTCAGCGGAATATCCGCCATCGAAATTCCGTATCGCACCACCGTCTCGGCTCGCGCGGAAACGGCTGGCAGGCTGAGGCCGACAGCGAGGGTCAGGGCGACAAGGATCGAATTTCGGACGCGCATGAACTAAGCTCCCTTGGAGAAATGCCGCAACGCAACCTGCAAACTTGATGCCAGATTAGGCATCTGCATATTTTCTTCGTACGCAGCTACAAGAAGTCGCAGCGACAATCCCAGGGAGGCGGGCTATTGGCCCATTGGCACGGCTGTTGCATAAGATTGCTCAAGAAATAGTCATCGAGAGTTTGAGAAGGGATTGAGTTGTAATGTGGAGCGAAAAAGCTGGAAAAGGCCGCACTGCGGCGGCGGTTGTGGCACTGGCGATTGCGGCGCTGACAACGTTGCCGCGGATAGCCGGCGCGGAAACGACCCTGCGCATCGGCATGACCGCGGCCGACATTCCGCGCACGCTGGGCCAGCCCGATCAGGGCTTCGAGGGCAACCGTTTCACCGGCCTGACCATGTATGACGCGTTGACGATGTGGGACCTGTCGTCCGCCAACAAAGCGAGCGTGATGATTCCCGGGCTCGCGACCGAATGGGCCGTCGATGATTCCGACAAGAAGAAGTGGACGTTCAAGCTTCGTCCGGGCGTCAAGTTCCACGATGGCTCGCCGTTCAACGCCGACGCCGTGGTCTGGAATGTCGAAAAGGTACTCAAGCAGGAGGCACCCCAGTTCGATCCGAGCCAGGTCGGTGTCACCGCATCGCGGATGCCAACACTGGCCTCGGCTCGCAAGATCGACGACATGACGGTGGAATTGACCACCAAGGAGCCCGACAGCTTCCTGCCCATCAACCTCACCAATCTGTTCATGGTGAGCCCGGCGAAATGGCAGAAGCTGTTCGACGCGGCCGCAGGCGCCGATACGAAGGCGAAATCGCAGGCCGCCTGGGCGGCGTTCGCGAAGGACGCCTCGGGCACCGGCCCGTGGAAAATGTCGAGCTTCACGCCGCGCGAGCGGCTCGAGCTTGTGAAGAACGAAAATTATTGGGACAAGGCGCGCGTTCCCAAAGTCGACAAGATGTTGCTGCTGCCGATGCCCGAGGCGAATGCCCGCACCGCGGCATTGCTTTCCGGGCAGGTCGACTGGATCGAAGCGCCGGCCCCGGATGCGGTCGCTGAAATCAAGCAGCGCGGCTTTGTGATCTATTCCAACGAGGAGCCGCATGTCTGGCCGTGGCAGTTCTCGCGCATCGAAGGCTCGCCCTGGAACGACATCCGCGTTCGCAAAGCCGCCAATCTCTGCATCGATCGCGAAGGCCTCAGGGACGGTCTGCTGGCCGGCCTGATGGTGCCGGCGACCGGCACCTTCGAGCCGGGTCATCCCTGGCGGGGGAACCCGACCTTCCAGATCAAATATGACAAGCCCGCGGCCCAGAAGTTGATGCAGGAGGCGGGATTTGGTCCAAACAAGAAATTGACCGTCAAGGTCCAGACCTCGGCGTCGGGATCGGGCCAGATGTTGCCATTGCCGATGAATGAATATCTGCAGCAGGCGCTGGCCGAGTGCTATTTCGACGTCCAGCTTGACGTCATCGAATGGAACACGCTGTTCACGAACTGGCGGCGCGGCGCCAAGGATCCTTCCGCCAACGGCGCCAATGCCACCAACGTGACCTACGCGGCGATGGATCCGTTCTTTGCCATGGTGCGCTTCCTGCAATCGTCGATGGCGCCGCCGGTGTCGAATAATTGGGGCTTCATCAACAATCCGAAATTCGACGAGCTGGTGACCAAGGCGCGCCAAACCTTCGACCCGGCCGCGCGCGACCAGGCGCTGGCCGAGCTGCATGCGGCCTCCGTCGACGACGCGGCCTTTCTCTATGTCGCCCACGACGTGGCGCCCCGCGCCATGAGCCCGAAGGTCAAGGGGTTCGTGCAGCCCAAGAGCTGGTTTGTCGACTTCTCTCCGGTCTCGATGACGCCGTGACGCTCTTCTCTTCACCTCTCCCCTTGTGGGAGAGGTCGCCTTCGATGCGAAGCATTGAAGGTGGGGGAGGGGTTCCGGCCTGTCGATAGACCGTAACCCCTCATCCGGCGCGGACGATGCATAGCCGATGCGACGCATCGGCGTCCTAATAAAGAACGGCGGCCGAAGGCCGCCTGTGGCCAGCTTCTCCCACAAGGGGAGAAGGGAAGATGAGAGCAGCAAAAAAGGTAATTCCGTGCTCGTCTATGTTGCCCGCCGCATCGTCTATGTAATCCCAATCGTCCTCAGCGTGGCGCTGGTGTGCTTTCTGCTGGTGCACATCACGCCGGGCGATCCGCTGGTCGCGATCCTGCCGGCCGATGCATCGCAGGAACTCGCCAATCAATTGCGCGTCGCCTACGGCTTCGATCGTCCGCTGCCGGTGCAGTTCGGGCTTTGGCTGTGGAAGGCGGTCAACGGCGATCTCGGCCATTCGATCGCGACCGGGCGTCCGGTGCTGACGGAAGTCATGCGCGCGGTCGGCAACACCGTGACTCTGGCGATCGCGGCGGCGTTGATCGGATTTACGCTTGGATTGTTCTTCGGCCTGATCGCCGGCTATTTCCGCGATACCTGGATCGACAAGGCTGCGACCTCGATCGCGATCGCCGGCGTCTCGGTGCCGCATTACTGGCTCGGGATGGTTCTGGTGATCATCTTCTCGGTGCAGCTCGGCTGGTTACCCGCCGTCGGCGCCGGTCCGGGTGGTTCCGGCGCCTGGGGATGGGACTGGGAGCACATCCGCTATTTGATCCTGCCGGCGATCACCACATCGGTGATCCCCATGGGAATCGTCACCCGCACCGTACGGGCACTGACCGGCGATATCCTCAGTCAGGACTTCGTCGAGGCCCTGCGCGCCAAGGGGTTGCGCGAGACCGATGTTTTCCGTCACGTCATCAAGAATGCAGCACCGACGGCGATGGCCGTGATGGGGCTCCAGCTGGGATACATGCTCGGCGGCTCGATCCTGATCGAGACCGTGTTCTCGTGGCCAGGATCGGGGCTGTTGCTCAATTCGGCGATTTTCCAGCGTGATCTGCCGCTATTGCAGGGCACGATCCTGGTGCTCGCACTGTTCTTCGTGTTTCTGAATCTGATGGTCGATATCGCGCAGGCCTCGATCGACCCGCGGATCAAGCGGAGCTGAACCGATGGGTATCTGCCGATGAGCGCGATAGCAGATGTGGCCCTCCAGGCGGCGCCCGCCAGCAAGGCGCGCGGCTACTGGGCGACGGTCGGACGGCGGATCGCGCGCGACAAGGTCAGCATGGCCTGCGCCTTTATTCTGGTCGCGATTTTTCTTTCGGCGCTCTGCGCGCCGTGGCTGGGGCTTGCCGACCCTTATCAGGGCTCGATGATTCGAAGGCTGCGTCACATCGGCGCCGCGGGCTATCCGCTCGGCACCGACGAGCTCGGCCGCGACATGCTGGCGCGCCTGGTCTATGGCGGACGGCTGTCGCTGATCATCGGCATTCTTCCCGTCATCCTTGCCTTCGGGATCGGATCGTCGCTCGGCCTCGTCGCCGGCTATGTCGGAGGCAAGATCAATACCGCGATCATGCGCACGGTCGATGTGTTCTACGCCTTTCCCTCGGTGCTGCTGGCGATCGCGATTTCGGGAGCGCTCGGCGCGGGCATCGTCAACTCCATCGTTTCGCTGACCATCGTCTTCGTCCCGCAGATCACCCGCGTTGCCGAGAGCGTCACGACCGGCGTGCGCAACATGGATTTCGTCGAGGCGGCGCGGGCTTCCGGCGCCGGTCCCTTCACCATCATGCGCGTGCACATGCTCGGCAACGTGTTGGGACCTATTTTCGTCTACGCTACCGGCCTGATCTCGGTGTCGATGATCCTGGCTGCCGGACTTTCGTTCCTTGGTCTGGGGACAAAACCGCCGGAGCCGGAATGGGGCCTGATGCTCAACACGCTGCGCACCGCGATCTACATCAATCCATGGGTGGCCGCATTGCCCGGCGCCATGATCTTCGCGGTATCGATCTGCTTCAACTTGCTCAGCGACGGCATGCGCAGCGCCATGGACATCCGGAACTGATGCGATGAATGAAATCACCCAGTCGGTCGAGCTGCTTGAACCGGTCGAGGATCGCGGCGGCGCTGCGCAGCCGCTGCTCCAGGTCACCGGGTTGACCAAACACTTCCCGGTACGCGGCGATCTGTTCAGCTCGCGCAAGACGGTGCGTGCGGTCGACGATGTGTCGTTCTCGATCGCCAAGGGCGAAACCGTGGGAATCGTCGGCGAATCCGGCTGCGGCAAGTCGACCACCGCACGGCTCTTGATGCACCTGATGAAGCGCGACGCCGGCGACATCATCTACGACGGCATGCAGGTCGGACACGCATTGTCGCTGCGCGAGCTTCGCCGCTGCATGCAGATGGTGTTCCAGGACAGCTATGCCTCGCTCAATCCGCGTCTGACGATCGAGGAATCGATCGCCTTCGGCCCCAAGGTCCACGGCATGGCGGACGCCGGCGCGCGCGCGCTGGCCCGCGAACTGCTCGGCAAGGTCGGCCTGCGGCCGGAAAACTTTGCCAATCGCTATCCGCACGAGATTTCCGGCGGACAGCGTCAGCGCGTCAACATTGCCCGCGCGCTGGCGCTGTCGCCGCGCCTGGTGATTCTCGACGAGGCGGTCTCGGCGCTGGACAAGTCGGTCGAGGCGCAGGTGCTTAACCTGCTGGCCGATCTCAAGCGCGAGTTCGGACTGACTTATCTGTTCATCAGCCATGATCTCAACGTCGTGCGCTACATTTCCGACCGCGTGCTGGTGATGTATCTCGGCGAGGTGGTCGAGCTCGGCCCGGTTGACCGGGTGTGGGATGCCCCGGCGCATCCCTATACGCGGGCGCTGCTGGCGGCGATGCCGTCGTCCGATCCCGATCACCGGACGGAGACGCCGCCGATATCGGGCGATCCGCCCAATCCGATCGATCCGCCGTCGGGGTGCCGCTTTCATACCCGTTGCCCGTTCGCGGAACCGCTCTGCGCCAAGGCCACACCCAAACTCACCGCGCTCGATGAAATGGGCCACCAGGCCGCCTGCTACATGGCGATACCGGGTTCAGGTCACAGCCTCGCGCCAGCAAAGGGAGAAAACGCCGCATGACAAGACCGACCGCCAGGGAGATCAAGGCGATGGCCGATGTGGCCGGCGTGCCCGTGGATGCCGAAGTCGCCGCGCGCATTGCCAATTCCATCGGACCCGCATTCGACGGCTTTGCCGCGGTCGCCGGTACGCTGCCGTTCGACCTTGAGCCCGCGAGTTTCGTCGCCGTGCAAACCGCCAAGACAGCAATATGAGTACCGACCCCGCCTTGATGTCGCTGAAATCGGTCGCGAAAGCGATCGCTGACAGGCGCGTCTCCTCGCGCGAGGTGACGCAATCCTGTCTCGACCGGATCGCGCGATGGCAGCCCCGTCTCAATGCCTTCATGGCGATCGAAACGGAAGCTGCGCTGGCGGCTGCCGATGCTGCCGACGCCGCGCTGGCGAAGGGCGCCCTTCGCGGCGCGCTGCACGGTGTCCCGTTGGCGCACAAGGACATGTATTACGAGGCCGGCAAGGTCGTGACCTGCGGCTCCCGGATTCGCCGCGATTTCGTCGCCACGACCACCTCGACCGCGTTGCAGCGCCTGAAAGACGCCGGTACGATTCGTCTGGGCTCGTTGCAGATGGCCGAGTTCGCCTATGGGCCGACCGGTCACAACTCCCATTACGGTCCGGTGCATAATCCGTTCGCGCTCGATCGCGTCACCGGCGGTTCGTCGTCGGGATCGGGGGCTGCGGTCGCCGCGCGGCTGACGTTTGCGGCGCTGGGCTCGGACACCGGCGGCTCGATCCGGATGCCGGCGCATTTCTGCGGCGTCACCGGGCTGAAGACGACCGTCGGCCGGGTCAGCCGCGCTGGTGCGATGCCGTTGTCGCAATCGCTCGACACCGTGGGGCCGCTGGCGCGCCGCGCGGAGGATTGCGCGCTGCTGCTGGGGTTGATGGCCGGAGCCGACCCCGAAGATCCGACCGCTGTCGCGGGTCCGCTGCCGGATTTTGCCGCCGCGGCCACGGGATCGATCAAAGGCCTCACCATCGGCGTGCCCACCGCCTTCTATGTCGACGACCTCGATGCCGAGGTCGCGGCCGCCCTGGATGCGACGATGGCCGTGCTCAAGCGCGAGGGCGCCAATATCGTTCAGGTCGAACTGCCGGACCAGCGCCAGCTCAGCGCCGCATGCCAGCTGGTTCTCGCCGTCGAAGCCGCTGCCTTTCACAAGCGCTGGATGATCGAGCGCCCGCAGGATTACGGCCCGCAGGTGCTGATGCGGCTGCAAAACGGACTTGCGATACCCGGCGTGCTCTATCTCGAAGCGATGCGCTGGCGCGGGCCTGCGCTCGCCGCGCACCTTGCGGCGGTCGCCGATGTCGACGCCATGATCGCGCCGGTGGCGCCGGTCGCCGCTCCCACGATCGCCGAGAGCGATGTCGGCAACAGTCCGGACGCGGAAGCCGTGATCCAGCGGTTGACGCGGTTTACCCGACCGATCAACTATCTCGGCCTGCCGTCACTGGCGATCCCTGCCGGGTTCACCCGCGCCGGTCTTCCGGTCGGCATGCAGCTGGTCGGCCGCTCGTTCGATGAAGCGACGCTGCTGCGCTTCGGCGCGGCTTTCCAGCGCGCCACCGATTTCCACGACAGGGTGCCGGCTTTCACATGACCCATCTCGTCGAAGTCGATAACCTCAATATTCGCTTCTCCGGCGAACGCACCGTTCATGCCGTGAACGATCTCAGTTTTTTCCTTGGCGAGGGGGAAGTGCTGGGCCTGCTGGGGGAGTCCGGTTCGGGCAAGAG
>JBAVEE010000925.1:0-3305 GCA_049587575.1 Bradyrhizobium sp. | reverse complement strand
CCCCGGAATGACTCGTCGGAGGCGAAGAGTCATTTCACCACGCCGATCTCGCGAAAATATTTCATCACGCCCGGATGAATCAGCGACATGTCCGGCGCCGCCGCGACCGTGTTGGCGGCGGTGGTTTCGCACGCCTGCGCCAGCTTCCTGCACAGGACGCTTTCGGAGCCGTGCAGCG
The DNA here is from genome assembly GCA_049587575.1 of Bradyrhizobium sp. Classification (GTDB taxonomy): domain Bacteria; phylum Pseudomonadota; class Alphaproteobacteria; order Rhizobiales; family Xanthobacteraceae; genus Bradyrhizobium. The sequence continues at coordinate 3,127 of JBAVEE010000925.1, read as the reverse complement.
TGCGCGCCAGCCGGTAGGCGATGTCGTCGGGAAGATCGGCGCGGGCCAGAACGAAACTCCATGACCCCAGCGAGTCGAGTGGCGCGTTCTGGTGCGGATAACTGCCGGCCGGAACCGTCATGGGCTTGAGAAAGGCGTGGGTGGCCCTGATGCGCGCGATCTCGCCCGAATCCGGCGCGATGAATCTCGCGCCCGCGGCGCTTGCCGCCAGCGTGGTGAATCCGGGCCAGCCGATGCCGGCCCCCCACAACGCCGCGACCCGCCCGTCGAGCACCATCGCCGGCCCGTCGCCGGCGTGGTCGAGATAGACCGACTGGAAATCCTCGTCCTGCTTCAGGCCAAGCCCGTCGAGCATGAAGCGGGACATCACGGGAAGGCCGGAGCCCTTGGCGCCGAACGCGACCGGTTTGCCGACGAGATCGCGGATGGTCCGGTACGGGCTGTCGGCGCGCACCACGAACATTCCGGGGCTCGAATACATCGCGGTCAGGATCTTCAGGCGGGTAGCGGGCCGCCCGATGCCCTTGAAGGCTTCATAGGAGGGCTCGCCGGCAACCAGCGCGATGTCGAGCTGGCCGGATTCGAGCAGCGGAATATTCTCGTAGCTGCCCTTGGTGTTGCGCGGCTCGATCGAGAGCGTCGGGTCGGCGTCGTTGATGACTTGCGCGAAAGCGTTGCCGAACAGCGGAAAGCCGCCGCCCGGCGTCGCTGTTCCCAGACTGATGGTCGTCTTCTGGATCGGCTTGCCTCCATCCTGCGCCGCAGCACCGCCCGCCAGCAGCAGCACGCCGGCGCAAATCATGCGCGCGATGTTCATTTACGATCCTCTCGCATCGGACCAAGCGTATCGCTGCCCCATCCAGAAGCGTGGGACAAAAGGCAATGTAGGCAAATCCCGCTTTGTATGAAAGCATGCCCGACGCCTGTTCCAGCGGAGGGGCTTTTCATGGGTATCTTGCGCGCGGCCGTCATCGGCATGGTCTGCCTTTTGGGCCTTGCGGCCGGCGCCGCCCCGGCATCCGCGGCCGACTATCCGAACCGTCCGGTGCGCTGGCTGATCGGCTTTTCCGCCGGCGGCCCGGTCGATGTGGTGGCGCGCATCCTGAGCCAGTGGCTGTCGGAGCATTTCGGCCAGCAATTCGTCGTGGAGAACCGCACCGGCTCCGGCGGCAATATCGCGGCGGCAACCGCGATCAACTCGCCGCCGGACGGCTATACGCTGCTGTTCGTTGCGCCCAACAACGCGATCTCGGCTTCGCTCTACAAGCATTTGTCCTACGATTTCATCCGCGACACCGTGCCGGTTGCGAGCATCATGCAGCTGACCAACATGCTGGTCGTCTCCAACGCCATGCCGGTCAAGACCGTTCAGGAATTCATCGACTACTGCAAGGCCAATCCGGGCAAGGTCTCCTATGCCTCGTCGGGCTACGGCACCTCGGTTCACATGTCGGGGGAATTGTTCAAGGCGATGACCGGGATCAACATGGTCCACGTGCCCTATCGCGGATCGGCGATCGCCTTTCCCGACATCATTTCCAACAAGGTGCAGTTGATCTTCGACAATCTGCCGACCGCGCTCGAACAATCGCGCGCCGGCACCGTGCGCGCGCTCGGCGTCACCTCGCCGCAGCGCTGGCCCGGCGTCCCCGATGTTCCCGCCATCGCCGAAACCGTGCCGGGATTCGAGTCGGTCGGTTTCTACGGCATCTCGGCGCCGAAGGGCACGCCGCCGGAGATCGTGGAAATTCTCAACAAGGCGGTCGGCGAGGCGCTCAGAGATCCCAAGGTGGTCGAGCGGTTGACCTCCATCGGCGGCATCCCGAAGCCGATGACGCCGGCCGAGTTCGGCAAGCTCATTGCCGTCGAGACCGAAAAATGGCGCAAGGTGGTCGAGTTCGCCGGCGTCTCGGTGGATTAGAGGAAGCGGCGCGCCATATCATTGCGTCATTCCGGGACGCGCCAGGCGCGAACCCGGAATCTCGAGATTCCGGGTCTGGTCCTGCGGACCATCCCGGAATGACCGCAGGAAGAACCCGGCATTGCCGGATCGCCCCCCACATTGTAAGGGGTGCCAGCACCGTTGCCTGCCGTCCAAAGCGGCGGTTCGCGGCGGGGCCTGTAGCTCAATGGTTAGAGCCGGCCGCTCATAACGGTCTGGTTGCAGGTTCGAGTCCTGCCGGGCCCACCAATAAAATCAGGGTCGGTTATCACGGCAAATCGGCAGACGGTCGCTGCGCAGACCATCTGTTGCGGGTAGAGTTGGTCGCTTATCCAGCCGTGACGGCTTGATATTGCTGGCAGGTCTTCGCGTGCACGGGAACCCGGGAACACTTTCGATTGAATATCGGAACGACTTTCCCAACGGACGGTTTCCTCCCGACAGCAACGCGGAGAAATCCAATGACCGGAATGAGAGCACTCAGCGCCGTCGCCATTCTTTCCGCCGCCTTCGCCGCACCGGTGCTCGCTCAGGACGCAGGCGTATTGGGGCCGGGAGGCCGCTACGGTTTGCAGCCGCAGCCGTGGCCGTACCAGAGCAGAAGCTGCCTGCAGGGGCCGGGTTTCGGGCAACCTTGCCGGGGAAGGCTCTACGGCTGGAGCATCGGCAGGGACCGATCGAGGGTGGGCGGGGTAGCACCGTCGCTGCGGCCTTCGGGGACCTGATATCTGTTTCCACGACAGAACTTCGATGAACGGACGCCGACGACAGGGGCGCGTGGGCCGTGCGTGGCGCGGCATCCACCCCGTATTCGTACGGCCCGCCAAATTAACCGGCGCGCTAACGGTGCGCCTTAAAGCTCGATATCCGACCGTCAACACCGGAAGGCTGTCATGACCGCTGAACCCATTTGCATCGTGTGCAACGTCGAAAGGAAGCTGACCGAGATCACGCCGGTCAGGAACCGGCACGAGATGCTGAACTACGAATGCCCCCAATGCCGGAGCATCTTCCGGCTTGTGGTTCGGCGCGAGCGGCGCGAACCCGCCGAAACCAGCCCCGGGCCTCCGGCGTTGGCGGCAGCCGCGCAATAATCGCCGCTGCCAGCCTTGGCTGCCGCCCTTCGGAGGAGTGCAGAGGAAGGCTTCGCGGCAAAGTGAAAATTCGCTGCGTCCTGATCAGGGT
>JBAVEE010000924.1:0-3352 GCA_049587575.1 Bradyrhizobium sp. | reverse complement strand
GCATTTTGCACGGCGCACAAGCGCAGTCATACCGACAACGAGCAGCTTGCGCAGATATTTGTCACCCATTTTGGTGATACGACCGAGCCGCTCTTTGCCACCGCTCGACTTCTGAAATGGCGTCAGTTGTGAATCGGCGCAGGGGTCAGGCTGTTGCAGGTATCGGCAGTAACGCTCTGAAGGCAATAAACAAAGGCCAGTCGAGATGGGGTCACCATCGGCGCCGATCGGGACCCCGCCCCAACGCAGATTCCTTTATTCGTCACAAAGAATTACCGGCGTTAGTTCAAGGGGCTCAGTTCGACGCCGATTCACAGCCCGGAGAAAGCAGCTCTAATCAAAGGCCGGATACATTGATGCAAGACCACTCACCGCCAGCTCGGCAAAATCCACTTGCAACGCACGGCCGGACCATACATGTGGGTCAAACTGAGACCTCAGGGCGCATCCGAGCCAGGTCCGGTCTTCCCCCAACAACAGACATGAGGCGACTGCGGCAGCATGTCGGTTTGGTGCCAATAGCGTCGCCAAAAAAAGAGACCGCCTCAGGGCGGCCTCTCGGAAATGAAATTCGCTCAAGGACAGGGATGCCGGCGTCCATCGTGGCCAAGATAGGTCCCGCTGCGCTGATCATATGATTTGAACTGTTGCACGCAGATCGATCTCGCGGCAGCTAAGTCCTCATCGCCCATGCGCGCATATGCGCCGCGCGCGTTGCGCTCGCCCTCGGCAATTTGTCCAGGCTGCGAAGGGTCCAATCGCCTCAAGCTGTCGGGAGTATAGGCAAATGCAGTTGCGACCGGCATCGCTGACGCCAGCACGAACGCCATCGATCCGCAAATCAGACCTAACGCTCGTGCGTGTCCCGCTTGCGCAAATAGCGGGCGTGAAGAGCTGATGTTATTCAAACGGGTCATGATGATTTCCTTCCATTGATGCGCCACCCTCCGGGGCGGTCGGCTTAAGTCCGACCTGAGTTGTCGGCGGCCTGTTATGGCGCTCGCCCGATAATTTTCGGGTAGAGCCGGTATCGCGCATGGCTCTCGAGCGCTTGACAACTAGCGCGACGGCCGGCCGCGAGTAACTCGGGGTTTTGCGAGCTAGTATCTTTGCGAGGTTCGAGCGCTGCCGGACCTCTGAACGATGATCGCTAGCATAATGCCGAAACGAATCCGCTGAGCCTGGATCTGGAACGGCGTATGTCATGGTTTCCGGTTAGGGTCATTAGCGTCGTTTTGACCGCGCGCCGACGACTTCCGCTCTACCCCAATGAAGAGACCTCGTCGCCGTCCGTCCGCATGTCTCAAAGGTGCCAAAACCGGCTGTGAAATCGCAGCTGCAATTTGGGTGCCGCAACTGCATAACAAAGGGCCCGCATCAAGGCCGGGGCTTTCTGGCGAGAATTACAACTCACCCCTGTTGTTCGATTTCTCCAGGCCGCCAGGTCTTGTTAAACCACGGTTCTAGCGGGCCATAGAGGCGAAGAAGAGTATTCCAGCCCTTGCCAGGGATGGTCTGCACCCAGTTTTGCTCTTTGCCAACCGGAGCTTTCGGGCCAAAATAAACATCAACCGACCCGTCTGAGTTCACTAATAGCCCTGGGGTTTGACTGCCGACGGTCGGAAACTGTTGATCGTTCTGGACCATCGAGCGGGTCTGGTTGTCGTAGAGGATGACCGACCAGAAGTTTTTGACCGGGATATTGGGTGGCAGGTGCAGCTTGTAGTTCTTGCCACCGTCGAGAGGATTATTATTGGCGTCAACAAACGCCGCCATGTATTGCGAGCCTTCTCCGACCACCTTTGAGTTCATCGCTGGCGTCACGCCTGTTGCGTAGAAAAAGAAACCGGAATAGGCATCTAAATTGCGTGCGCCGTTTTCCTCGAACTCGTAACCACCGATGAAGCCGAGCCGCCACGCGCTATTCAGATAGTAGTATCCGTCGGGCGTCCGCCAACGGTACATGATGGCGCGGGCGGTAGCGTCGCCAACAGCAGCGGCCTCTGTGAGGATCTTCTTCATTCGATCGTTTGGTGCGAAGGGCTTGCCTTTCACAATACCAATCGACGCCCAAAAGCCGAGTGTAGTTGCATCGACCGTATCAGTGGGCTCATCCTGCACGACTCGATTGAGATCCTCCCAGAACGGATAATCTGCGCGACCTACCATATTGAAAGGCTTGCCGGACATGTTGACGAAATTCAGCTCGGGCGGGCTCCCTGCTTCGGAAAGCGGGTAGATCTTAGTGAACTTCTTCACCATATCGGCGCCCGGCTTGGGGTCGCCATCCACCACGAAGCTACGCCACGCTGCCCAGGTACTGAATGTCGCTGACCGCACGACAAAGTAGCCGTCCGGTACATTGCCTTTGTAACCAGGCGGTAGGAGTAAGTATTTGCCGCCCTCGCCCTTATCGGGCCCGACAAATCCAATATCGGTCGCATAATGGTACCACATGTCGTCGATTAGCCCGAGTACCTTCGGGGGAGCCTCAAGGACCAACGGGCCGTTGCGGAGATCGAGCCAAAACCAAGTGTAGGGTGTGTTGTTGTTGGCAGTTAGCTCGATGGTGCGAGCGTCCACCATTTGCTCCCAGATCGGCACTGTCGTGTTGGCGGGCCCTATTTGGAGGATGCCGGTCCGGTTGGCTACCTGGTTTACAACTGGAAGAGCCAGAAGGTAGGCTTGCACGGCGCGTTGAAAGTCGAGGTTGTCATAAAGCTTCTCGACGGTCGTATTGTCAGGGAAGCCATCGAAGAATTTCAGCGTTCCCAGACGTGTCTCGACCGTGTCAGGCGAGGCGATGCCCGGCGGTATTGTCGTCTGCATCTTGTACTCTTCGGCATTTGCCGAAAACGCCATTAAGGACAGCGCAGAGAACGCCAAAGCAATTATTTTCATTACCGCGTCCTTTGATCGACAGACTCGGGGTCACCCCAAGAATCCCAAGCGGAGGGTAATGCTGACATCTACACGATTGGGGTATTCGAGAATTGATCAATATCAACGTGATGGCGCGGCATTGTCCGTTAATGGGATGGTCCGGCCGTGCTCCCGCCCCACCGGCATAGAATGCTGGGAGGGGGCGCCAAAGACAAGGAGCACGCCATGTCCCAGAAACTCGATCGCCCAATCGCCGTGATCGGCATCGATATCGGCAAGAACTCGTTCCACGTTGTCGGCCACGATGAGCGTGGTGCCATCGTGCTTCGGCAGAAGTGGTCGCGTGGCCAGATTGAAGCACGCTTTGCCAACATGCCACCGTGCCTGGTCGGCATGGAAGCCTGCGTCGGTGCGCATCATCTCAGCCGCAAACTCAATAGCCTTGGACACAATGCCCGGCTGATGCCAG
>JBAVEE010000923.1:0-2804 GCA_049587575.1 Bradyrhizobium sp. | reverse complement strand
CAGCAGGTTCTGTTCGCCGCCGACCGCCAGCAGCACGATGATGCCCGCGATCGCCACCGGCTGAACCATCAGCATCCATTTGTGCGGCAGCAGCGGGCGCGACTGGAACACCAGCACCCAGGTCAGGAGATAAAGCGACAGCGGCAGCACCCACAGCAAGGGCGCGGCGGCGACGTCGGTGGAAATATGCGCGGTCACCGCGATCAACAGGCCCGAGGGCACCGCGGCGAGAAAGATCCAGCGCGCCCGCAAGCTCCAGGCCGGCGCCGGCGTGTCGCTGTCCGTGGCCAGTACATCCACCGCGGCCGACATCGGCGAGCGCAGCAGCAGCACGCCGCACGCCGCGATCAGCAGGATCAGCACGCCATAACCGCCGGTCCAGATCAGGTTTTGCATACGCAGCGCGAACATCGGCTCCAGCAGCACCGGATAGGACAACAGCGCCAGGAAGCTGCCGATATTGGAGGAGGCATAGAGGAAATACGGGTCGGGGCCATTGGGGTGACCGGTGCGGACGAACCATGCCTGCAGCAGCGGATTGTTCGCGGCCAGCGCAAAGAACGGCAGTCCGATCGAAACCGCGAACAGGCCGAGCAGCCAGAGCGCGTAGCCCGAGGTCGGCGGCTCGCCCCACCCGCCCGCGATCGACAGCGGCAAGCTCAGCAGCGCGACCACCAGCAGCGCCAAATGCACCGCGACCGGAATCATGTGGTTGCGCAGCCGCATCAGATAATGCGCATAGCCGTAGCCCGCGAGCAGCAGCGACTGGAAGAACACCATTGCCACCGACCACACCGCCGGCGAGCCGCCGAGCCGAGGCAGCACCATTTTCGTGAACAGCGGCTGCACCGAGAACAGCAACAGCGCGCTGACGAAAATGGCCGCCGTGTAGACAACCAGCACCAGCCGGTTTCGGCTCGCGGAAGGCCGGTCCGCGGCCACGGACGGATCAGGTGAGGTCATTAAAACTCCGGCAAGGCGTGCGAGAACGCGTCGAACAAAAAGCTCCCCGGCGGGCGAGGAAAGGCAATGGAGCATAGGGCGATGCGGCGGGCAATGCGGCGATGAAAGCCAAACGCGTCACTTCGTGCTGTGCCAATGTTCACATCTTCGCTAAGGAGTAACGGAAGCAGCGAAACGTCATTCCGGGGCCTGCCGCAGGCAGGAACCCGGAATCCCGAAATTGTCTTGCTCGCTTCGATTACATCGAGATTCCGGGTCTGGTGCTGACGCACCATCCCGGAATGACAAACCAAAACTGAAGCAACCATGAACGAAACGGATGTTGTCATCATCGGCGCCGGGCATAACGGCCTCACTTGCGCGGCGTATCTCGCGATGGCCGGCCTGCGCGTGAAGGTCGTCGAGCGCCGCAAGGTGGCGGGCGGCGCCGCGGTCACCGAGGAATTCCATCCCGGGTTCCGCAATTCGGTCGCGGCCTACACGGTCAGCCTGCTCAATCCGCAAATCATGTCGGATCTGAAACTGGCCGGGCACGGCCTGCGAATCGTCGAGCGCCGCGCGCAGAATTTCCTGCCCGCCCCCGACGGCAGCCATCTGCTGACCGGCGAAGGCCGCACCCGTCAATCCCTGGCCAGGCTCAGCGAACGCGACGCCGGGAGCCTGGAGGCGTTCAACCTCAGGCTCGAAGAGATCGCCGACGTGCTGCGCGCCTTCGTGTTGCGCGCGCCGCCGAACATCGTGGAAGGACTCGGCACCCGCGCCATCGGCGAGGCCCTCAACGCGCTCGGGTCCGCCGGCATCCTGCGCCGGCTCTCGCTGGAGCAGCAGCGCAGCCTGCTCGACCTGTTCACGCGGTCGGCCGGCGAAATGCTGGACGATGTGTTCGAGAGCGATCTGGTGAAGGCGCTGTTCGGCTTCGACGCCATTGTCGGCAATTACGCCAGCCCTTACGCGGCGGGCTCGGCCTATGTGATGCTGCATCATGCGTTCGGCGAGGTGAACGGCAGGAAGGGCGTCTGGGGCCATGCCATCGGCGGCATGGGTGCGATCACGCAGGCGATGGCGCGCGCCGCAGGCTCGCACGGCGTCGAGATCGCGCTCGGCGCCGGCGTCCGCGAGGTGATCGTGGAACGCGGCCGCGCCGCGGGCGTCATCCTCGACAATGGCGAAACGATCCGCGCCAGATACGTCGCGGCCAGCGTCAATCCGAAACTGCTGTACACGCGGCTGTTGCCGTCCGACGCGCTGCCTGCGGATTTTCTCGCGCGGATCAAACATTGGCGCAACGGCTCCGGCACCTTCAGGATGAATGTCGCGCTCAGCGCCCTGCCGTCGTTCGCAGCACTGCCGGGCCCCGGCGATCATCTCACCGCCGGCATCATCATCGCGCCGAGCCTCGGCTACATGGATCGCGCCTGGCAGGACGCGCGCGAACGTGGCTGGAGCCGCGAGCCGGTGGTCGAGGTGCTGATCCCCTCGACGCTCGACGATACGCTCAGTCCGCCGGGCCGCCATGTCGCCAGCCTGTTCTGCCAGCATGTCGCGCCGGAATTGCCCGATGGCCGTTCGTGGGACGACCATCGCGAGGAAGTCGCCGATCTCATGATCGCGACCGTGGACAAATACGCGCCCGGCTTTGGCGCAAGCGTGATCGGCCGGCAGATCCTTTCCCCGCTCGATCTGGAGCGGCAGTTCGGCCTGCTCGGCGGCGACATTTTCCATGGCGCGCTGACGCTGAACCAGTTGTTCTCGGCGCGGCCGATGCTCGGCCATGCCGATTATCGCGGGCCGCTGAAGGGGCTCTATCATTGCGGCAGCGGCGCCCACCCCGGCGGCGGCGT
>JBAVEE010000922.1:0-1768 GCA_049587575.1 Bradyrhizobium sp. | reverse complement strand
CGCGCCAGCCGTGCGGCATCATTTCGTATTGACAATTTCCGGTTGCAAGTTTTAACTTCTAGCCAAATTGCCGTCGGGCAAATTTGCCGACAATCCGCATTTATTCATTTTGCTTTTTTGTAACAGTTTTCAAATCTGATTTATTCAAGTGCCTGCTTGACTGGCTGCGATCACTCCACTTGCGGTTAAGGGGATGCCGATCATGCACTATCGCCCTCTGCTTTCCGTTGGCTTTGTAACCGCTGCCGCCCTCGTGGCGCTGGCTGGTCTGTCAGCACCCTCATCGGCCCAAACCGCCGCCGCGGCGGCCGCGCCTCCCATCAAGCCGCTCCCGCTCGAGCTGAAATGCAATCCTAATCCCTTGCTACCCACTCCCGGTGCATTTTCCGATCCGTTTGTGGGTAGCCTGGCCGGCCCGACTCTTCCGTCCGGAATCATCCCTGTCGGCGACAAGGACAGGTCTCTGATCCTGAATTCGGATCTGCCGTGTCAGGAGAGGGTATCCACGAACGGTCCCGAGGAGGCTGGGTTGCAGAATCTCCAGCGCGGCTTCGATGTTTATTCGTGGCGCACTTTCATCGCGCTGAATTCCCCAGCGGACGGAAAGACCACCATCCTCAATTCGAAGCCGGATACGCCGACACGATGGGAGAGCGGGGACAATTTCAAGCAGCTTCTCGACGTCATGCTGCCAGCCAGGCTGCAACCGCCGAAATGGCCGGCCGATAAGGCCGGAATGAAAGCCGAGCGCGAGAGGCTGATCCCGGAGGAATGCCGCAAACAGCATGAGGAAATGCCGGACCGGATGGTCGTCAAGATGATCGAGGAGAGCTTCAACGAACCGTTCAAGACCGGTCCACTGATCGACCAGCAAGGGCACTACGCAATCTTCGACATCCTGATGAACCGGCAGATGTTCGACTACATTCTGGAACATCATCTGTACAGCAAGGACGGACAACAGAGCGCAGCGAATTCCGGTCTCGCCGTCGACTTTCCGGTCGGCCAAAACTCCAGAGACGCTACGCCGACGCAAAAGGCGGTCGTCGCCGATACAGGCGCCTTCATGCTCAAGGTCTCATGGAAGATTCTCGGACCCGACGAACCCAAGCCGGACACCTTTCACCAGGTCAAGGCGCTGGTTTTGATGCCGCCGCCGATCGACCCGAAGGCCAAACGACTGTGTCTCCCGGAAACCCTGGGATTGATCGGATTCCATGCGGTGCACAAGACCGCGAGCCGTCCGCAGTGGATCTGGACCTCGTTCGAGCACGTCAGAAACGTGCCCGACAAGGATGAGGTCGCCGCCAGGAAGTTCGACGGCCCGTACAGCTTCTTCAACGTCAATTGCAAGGATAACTGCCCGGACGTGAACGCGACACCGCCGCGACAGTTTTGGCAGCCCGACCCGGCGCTGCCGCTGAAATTCAAGGACGCCAGGTTCAAGAGCCAGATCGTCCGTGAAACGCCGCTAACCGATGCGGCCAAGAACATGAACAAGATCTTTCACAGCATGCTGAAGGGCACGGTCTGGGAAAACTACATGCTGCTCAGCACGCAATGGCCGAGCCTGTTTGCCGGATGTACGTCGTTGCACTCTCTCAATCCAGCGCAACCACTTCCGGGGACTGATTTCCAGAAGCAGCCCGATATGAATTGTTCGCCGGCGCCGACTTACTTCGCGAACTCCACGCTGGAAACCTACAGCCAGGGTGAAATTCCGCTGGCGTCGTCGAGCTGCATTGCCTGTCACGGCAATGCCGTGGGC
>JBAVEE010000921.1:0-2764 GCA_049587575.1 Bradyrhizobium sp. | reverse complement strand
CACCTGGCCGGCCAAATTCGGTTCGAGGTGCCAGGCCGCGGCAAACCTGGGGCGCGAGGTGATGGTGACGTTGCCCCTGATCTCGGCGCTGGCATTGAGTGCCTTGATGTTCACGCTGCCGATCTGCTTGGCGACGTTGCCCCCGAGCAGGCCGCCAAGCGCGTCGCCGATCGCGCCGGTCGCCTTCGACGACAGCGAGCCCGTCACGTTCAGCTTTCCGGTCAGCGCCGTGGTCAGCGACAGCGCATCCTGGCCCCCGGTCGCCGCGATCGGCCCCCGCGAGGCGGTCCAGCCGATGTCGGCGTTCTGCAGGATTTGCGACGCCGGGTTGTCGGCCTTGCCGGCGAAACTGCGCGCCGTGCTGCGATCGGCGGCGTCGCGAATGGCGGAGATCGGAATGGTGACCTGCGCCAGGATGACCGAGCTGCGGGACGCGGGCGGCAGCGGCGGCAATTGGGCAAGTACCGGCGCAGGGACCGTGCCGCGCGGCGACAGCCAATCCATGGCCTTCAGGCTGATCAAGAACGAGATTGCGACCACCACGATCGCGAGCAGAATGGCCTTAAGACGCATCGTCCCCCCGGACTGATTCAGCCTTTAAGTCTACAGGGCGGGTTCGGGCGACGCCAGAGCGGGCGCCCCGGCGGCGCCATGGCCGTGACGCCAGGATATGGCGCACGGCGGGGGCGCAAATGGGGTCGAATTGTTGCGGGTCAGAGACAGAAATGGCGCGGAAGGCCGCGCCGTTGCGCTCCAGTGCGGCCCCTTGGGTGCCGAAGATCAGCCCCGCTTGCCGGGCGCGCTTTCGGCGCGGCGGTCCATCGGCAGCACGATCACTTTGGAGCCGACGCTGACCCGCGAATAGAGATCGGAGACGTCGGGGTTGGTGAGGCGGATGCAGCCGGATGAAACCCGGGTTCCGATGGTCTGTGGCGCGTTGGTGCCGTGGATGCGATACACGGTGCCGCCGAGATACATCGCGCGCGCGCCGAGCGGATTGCCGGGACCGCCGGCCATGTGGCGCGGCAGGTAAGGCTGGCGCGCGATCATTTCCGGCGGCGGAGTCCAGTCCGGCCACTCGGCCTTCCTGGTGATCGATTGCACGCCGGACCAGGTGAAGCCGTCGCGGCCGACGCCGATGCCATAGCGGACCGCCTGGCCGCCGCCGAGCACATAATAAAGATAGGTGTTGGGCGTATCGATGATGACCGTCCCCGGTGCTTCGCGGGTGGGATACCTGACGATCTGGCGTTTCAGCCGCGCCGGCAACTCCGCCGTGGTGCCTTCATCTTCGGACGGCGCGGATTGCACCACGGGCGGCGCATATGCCGCCGGCGGCTCCATGAAGAAAGGAAACAGCTGCAGGGGGGCGGCCGAGGCGGCGCCCGAAACAACGACAGCGCCGATCGCCAGCGCGCCGAAGGCGGCGGCACGGCGGGAATCCAACTTCAATGCTCCCAAAGTGAACATCTTGCGTCTCCCGTTCGATTGCTTGCGCGCGACCTTTTGGTGCGTCGTTGAGCGGATACTTAACGGGAACACATTTCCGGACGTTTTCGCCAAAGCGCCAAAATGGTTTCATCCCATTCATGAATTGTTTCATTCTGATGTCGTCGGGCCCGGAAAAAGGGCGAACGGAATGCGAAAAGGAGGGCGTTAACCTCCATGACGTCACACGCCTGAAATATCCGTAAGTGAACGTCGGGAACTGAGAATCATTCCAACTCGCAGGTTCCCGTGATGCGGATTCTGATCGCGACCGACGCCTGGCGCCCGCAGGTAAACGGCGTGGTGCGCACCCTGACCTCATTGGCGCGCAGCGCGTCGGCGCTTGGGGCCGAAATCGCCTTTCTGACCCCGGACGGGTTTCCCTCGGTCGGCGTTCCGACCTATCCGGGCTTGCGCGTGGCGCTGCCGAACCGGCGCGAGATCGCGCGAAGGATCGAGGCCGTCGCGCCGGACGCGATCCACATCGCGACCGAGGGGCCGATCGGCTGGGCGGTGCGGGCCTATTGCCGCCGCCGCAAGCTCGCCTTCACGACCTCCTATACGACGCGCTTTCCGGAATATATCGCGGTGCGCTCCATCATTCCGGCGGCGTTGAGCTATGCGGTGCTGCGGCACTTTCATGCGGCGGCCGCCATGACGATGGTGGCGACCGGTTCTCTTTATAATGAACTCAGCGCGCGCGGCTTCCGCCGGCTCGGCTTCTGGGGGCGTGGCGTCGATACCGAACTCTTCAATCCGGACCATCCGGCCGAACTCGATCTGCCGCGCCCCATCTTCATGACGATGGGCCGGGTTGCCGTCGAAAAGAATATCGAAGCCTTTCTCGCGCTCGACCTGCCGGGGTCGAAGGTCGTGGTCGGCGATGGGCCGCAAAGGGCCGAACTCCAGCGCAAATATCCCGAGGTCAGATTTCTGGGCGAAAAGACCGGCGCGGATTTGACCGCGCATCTGGCGGCGGCGGACGTCTTTGTGTTTCCGAGCCGCACCGACACCTTCGGCGTCGTGCAACTGGAAGCGCTGGCCTGCGGCACGCCGGTCGCCGCCTTCCCGGTGACCGGTCCGCTCGATGTGATCGCGGACCACCCGGTCGGGGCGCTCGATCAGGACCTTCGCAGCGCCTGTCTGCGCGCGCGCGAGATGTCCCGGGATCAATGCCGGCGGTTTGCGCTGGAGCGCTCCTGGGAAAACAGCGCGCGGCAGTTCATCGGCAATCTCAGTGCGCTGCAGCCGAGCCGTTCGCTGCGGCCGGCGCGCC
>JBAVEE010000920.1:0-8957 GCA_049587575.1 Bradyrhizobium sp. | reverse complement strand
CGAAATGAGGCACCGGCATTGGGCGAAAGCCGCCGGACAACGGCAACTCCTCGCGACCTACAGCCACCGCGCCAGTCGTCGACTCTACCGTAATGGTTTCCTTGGCAAGGTTCTGAAACGACACATTCAACTGCTTTCCGGATTTGAGGGCGGTCAGCAGTTCCGGTGTGACCGCGTTGCTCGCGTAGCAGCCTCTGTTTTCGCAGGTCTGGATCGGCAGGTCGATTGCCTTGCCGTCGTCGACCTGCAATTTGGTGCCGGTCTGCAGATTGAGTCCCAACGGCAACTGCACGAAAGCGACCGGCGCGCGGGTGTCACCGGCCACGCGAAAGGCGACAACGACCACCACTTGTCCGGTCTTGGTGAGGACTGCGTTCTGTTCGATTGCGCATTCGAGCGGGGCGTCGCGGCTCACGCTGTTGCAGTGCGCCGCCCAGCCCGGTGACGCCGGAGGGGGGGCGGGCGTGGCACCGGATGGCGGCGTCGCGGGCACCGGCGCTACTTGCGCATGGTGCCTGGACTTGGGTGCTTGCTGGGCAAGACTGGGCCCGATCAGTCCGATCGATGCGATGGCGACAAGAACTGCAAGTCTTACGGTGATTTTCACGGATCTGCCTCCGGGCAACGTCTCCCCGATGCGGCGGCCGGCGATGAAAGTCAAGTCACTCGGCAGCTTCCTTGACGGCGCCGCGCTCGGCAGGGTGGCCGTCGTCGTCCTTCGAGCGTCCCCAACTCGAGAAGGCGTTCGAAAGCCTGTCGAGATAGAGATAGATAACCGGCGTCGTGAACAAGGTGAGCGCCTGGCTGACGATCAGGCCGCCGACCATGGCGTAGCCGAGTGGCTGGCGGATTTCCGATCCGGTACCCGTTCCCAGCATCAGCGGCACGCCGCCGAGCATGGCCGCCATCGTCGTCATCATGATCGGGCGGAATCGCAGCAGGGCGGCCTTCCGGATCGATTGTTCCGGCGTGAGATGTTCGTCGCGCTCGGCCGAGATCGCGAAGTCGACCATCATGATGCCGTTCTTCTTGACGATGCCGATCAGCAGGATGATGCCGATCAATGCGATCAGGCTGAAGTCGTATCCAAACGCCATCAGGATCGCCAGCGCGCCGACGCCTGCGGAGGGTAGGGTGGACAGAATCGTCAGCGGATGAATGTAGCTTTCATAGAGAATGCCGAGGATCAGGTAGACGACCACGAGCGCGGCCAAAATCAGGAGCGGCACGGTGCCGAGCGACTGCTGGAACGCCTGCGCAGTACCCTGGAAGCTCGAGCTGAGCGTCGCCGGCGTGCCGAGCTCGGCCATCGCCTTTTGCACGGCGCCGGTCGCTTGCCCAAGGGCCGCGTTCTGCGCGAGGTTGAAGCTGATGGTAATGGCCGGGAATTGGCCCTGGTGGCTGATCGAGAGCGGACGGACCGGCACACTGGTCCAGCTCGCGAATGCCGACAACGGCACCTGATCGCCGGTCGCAGGCGATTTGATATAGAGCTTGTCGAGCGTGTCGAAATTGCCCTGCAGCTCCGGCAGGATCTCCAGGATCACGTGGTAGCTGTTGAGCTGGGTGAAATACTGGGTCACTTGCCGCTGTCCGAACGCGTCGTAAAGCGTGTCGTCGATCAATTGCGGCTGGATGCCGTAGCGCGACGCGGTGTCGCGATTGATCTTGAGCTGCAGCGTCGTTCCCTTGGTCTGCTGGTCGGTGGCGACGTCGCGCAGCTGCGGCAGCGTCTGCATCCTGGCCAGGACCTTGGGCGCCCACTCGTTCAGTTCGTCGAGATTGGCGTCCTGCAGCGTAAACTCGAACTGCGTCCGCGTCGGCCGGCCGCCGAGCCGGACGTCCTGCGCCGCTTGCATATAGAGGCGGGCGCCCTCGACCTTTTCAAGCTTGGGACGCAGGCGGGCGATGATTTGCTGGGCGGAGGCGTCGCGTTCGCTCAGCGGCTTCAGGGTGATGTACACGCTGCCGTTGTTGCCGGCCCTGCCGTTGCCGCCGATCACCATTGCCACGGAGGCGACGGCGGGATCCGCCTGGACGATCGCGCCAAGGGCCTCCTGCCGCCGCTTCATCTCGGCAAAGGAAATGTCCTGATTGGCTTCGGTTGTTGCCGTGATCAGGCCGATGTCCTGCTGGGGGAAGAAGCCTTTTGGAATGATGACGAAGAGATAAATCGACAACGCCAACGTGGCGAAGAAAATGGTCAGCGTCGTCAGCCGCCAGCGCATGGCAATGTCGAGCCCGCGCTCATAGCCGCGCAGCATCGCGTCAAAACCGCGCTCGCTCCACTGGTAGAACCGGCCGTGTTTGGGGGCCTCGGCATGTGAGCGCAGGAAACGGGAACACATCATCGGCGTTAGCGTCAGCGAGACCACCATCGACACGAAGATCGTCATGGTCAGCGTTACCGCGAATTCACGGAACAGCCGTCCGATGATGCCGCCCATCAGCAGCAGCGGAATCAGCACGGCGACCAGCGAAACGCTGATCGATACGATCGTGAATCCGATTTCCTTTGCGCCCTTGAACGCGGCGGCAAGCGGCTTCTCGCCTTCCTCGACGTAGCGCGTGATGTTTTCCAGCATCACGATGGCGTCGTCGACGACGAAACCGACGGCGATCGTCAACGCCATCAAGGAAAGGTTGTCGAGCGTATAGCCGAATACCCACATCAGCGCGCAGGCGCCCAGCAGCGCCAGAGGCACGGTCACCGCCGGAATCACCGTCGCCCAGAAATTGCGCAGGAAAACGAAGATGACCATCACGACGAGCGCGATGGTCAGGAGCAGCGTAAATTGAACGTCCTCGACGGCGGCGCGAATGGTCTGGGTACGATCGCTGATGACTTCGACCTTGATCGCGGCCGGAATGGCTGCCACCAGCCTCGGCAGCAGCGACTTGATCTTGTCCACGGTATCGATGACGTTGGCGCCGGGCTGCTTGAACACCACCAGGAACACGCCGCGCTTGCCGTTGGACCAGGCCGCCTGCTTGGCATCTTCCGGTCCCGTTACCGCCTGGCCGATGTCGCGAATCCGCAAGGGACCGCCATTGCGGTAAGCGATGATGACGTCGTTCCAGTCCTTCGAGTCCAGCATCTGGTCGTTGGCGTAGATGGTGAAGGCGCGTTTCTCGCCGTCGATGTTGCCCTTCGGACTGTCGACCGTCGTGATCGAGATCTGGTTGCGCACATCCTCGAGCGACAGGCCCTTGGCGACCAGTTTCGCCGGATCGATCTGGACGCGGATCGACGGCTTCTGTTGGCCGCCGATGATAACCTGCGCCACTCCGGAAATCTGGCTGATCTGCTGCGCAAGCTGGGCATCGACGGAGTCGCTGACGGTGGTCAAAGGCAACGTGTCCGACGTCACCCCCAGCAGCAGGATCGGCGAGTCCGCCGGGTTGACCTTGCGGTAGGTGGGGGGCGAGGGAAGGTTCTTGGGCAATTGGCCGCCGGCAGCGTTGATGGCGGCCAGGACGTCGTTGGCCGCGCCATCGATGCTGCGGTTGAGGTCGAACTGGATCGTGACGGCGGCGGTTCCCAGGTAACTCGTCGAAGTCATCTGGGCGATGCCCGGAATCTGCGCAAATTGCCGCTCCAGCGGCTGCGCGACCGACGAGGCCATGGTCTCAGGGCTTGCGCCCGGCAATTGCGCGGTGATCTGGATGGTCGGGAAGTCGACCTGCGGCAGCGGCGCGACCGGAAGCAGCGGATAGGCAACGAGACCGACAAAGAGAATGCCGGCCATCATCAGCGAGGTGCCGATGGGGTAACGAATAAAGGGGGCTGAAATCCCTTCGCTCATTCAGCGCGGACCTTTGGTTGAGCCGGATCCGAACTCGCCACAGCGGTGCTGACGAGGGTTCCGTTCTGAACCTTGAA
The DNA here is from genome assembly GCA_049587575.1 of Bradyrhizobium sp. Lineage (GTDB taxonomy): Bacteria > Pseudomonadota > Alphaproteobacteria > Rhizobiales > Xanthobacteraceae > Bradyrhizobium. The sequence continues at coordinate 5,074 of JBAVEE010000920.1, read as the reverse complement.
GTGGCCCGACGTGATGACCTGCTGTCCGGGCGACAAGCCTCGCTCGACTACCGAGCGTCCGTCGATCGACTGGCTCACGCTGATCTTGCGCAGCTCAGCCTTGCTGTCCTGATTGACGACAAAGGCATAGAGGCCTTCCGTTCCATGCTGGATTGCGTCATCCGGAATCACGGTGGCGCCCTTGATCGTCTGCACCAGAAGCCGCGTCGAGACAGACTGCCCCGGCCACAATGCGTGGTCCTTGTTCTCGAACACGGCCTTGAGGCGGATGGTGCCGCTGGTGGAGTCGACCTGATTGTTGACCACTGCCAGTGTTCCTTCGGCCAGCGGTTTCTTGCCGTCGGTCGTGATCGCGACAGTCTTGAGCGGCTGAACCGCCTGCGCCTCATTTATATAAGACAATTGCTCTTCGGGCGCGGTAAAAATAACGGCTATCGGCTCGATCTGGGCAATCGTGACAATGCCGGTCTGGGTCGCGGCGTTGACGATGTTTCCGATATCAACCTGGCGTAAGCCAACGACGCCGGAGATCGGCGCCTTGATGGCGGTATAGTCGAGCTGGGTCTGGGCGTTGTAGATGGCGGCGGCGTCGGCCGCGATCTGCGCGGTCAATTGCTGGACGCTGGAACGCTGGGTATCCAGCTGCTGCCGGGTCGCGAATTCGCCGAGCTTGATAAAGCGCTGCAGATCCAGATTGGTATTTGCCAGATTGGCCTCGTCCTGCTCTTTCTTGGCTTTGGCCTGATCGAGCGCAGCCTGGTACGGCCGGGGATCGATTTCAGCCAGCAGGTCCCCCTCATTGACCAATTGGCCTTCCTTGAAGGCAATCTTGTCAATCTGGCCGTCGACGCGGGTGCGTACCACTACGGTGTTGAAGCCCTGAACCGTTCCCAGCCCGGTCAGGTAGACCGGAAAGTCGGCCTTCTCGACCGGGGCAACGGTGACACGTACTGCGCTGCGGGACGTCTTTTCCGCATTGCTCGCAGCCGTCGCCTGATGCTCACCGTGAAATCGGTGCCAGCCCAAATAACCTAGCCCAATGGCGGCCAGGAGCAGCAGGATCCAACGTATTGTCCGCGACTTGTTCATGTCGGCCTGAAGATTCAAAAAATTATAAGTAGCGGATGTTCCAAGCGGCACATAGAGAATCCAACATAATATGCGTGCACTTAATGTGTAAACATACTAAAGCTTGAGAATCCTAAACAATTAGCAATTCAAGGGGTCGCAGAACGCATGTCTCTCGATCTGAGAAAGCAGCTAATTACGCAACTTGTCGAAAGTTCGCGCTTCTTGCGCAACTACATCGATCACCGGGCCAAGGGCCGCGGCACGACGCGCGCGCAGTGGATTGTCCTGTTCCGGTTGCGCGATCAGGAGGGGTTGTCCCAGGTGGATCTGGCGGAGGTGCTCGAACTGCAACCGATCTCGCTGGTGCGCCTGCTTGACCGGCTGGTCGAACATGGTCTTGTCGAGCGTCGGCACGATCCCAGAGATCGCCGGGCCAACCGCCTGTTCCTCACCGCGAGGGGGCGCCAGCTGGCCGATGATCTCGACAGCCTGCGCGACGCCATTGCGACGGATGTGCTGCAGGACGTTCCGGCCGCGGCCATCGAAACCAGCCTCAAGACGCTCAGGGACATCAAGGAGCGGATCAAAGCCTTCGCCGAGCCTCCCGGCACCGTCGCGGCGAAGTGAGGCCGCGGACGCCGGCAGCCCAGGGCAGCGCGGCCAGCTCATTATTGAATTCGCGCCGTCGACGCGGTGGTCCTATCTGTCTGACGGAGGGGCCCAATCAATTTAGTCAAGTCGAACGGAAGCGCCACGTCCATGATTTGGCAGAAGCTCCGCACGTCAGCCTGGGAAACCGACTTAGAACGGTTTCAAACTTTCATTTAGAATCGTTTCGATAAAGCGTTGCGTCGGGCGTTGCGCCTTTTTTCGCGACACGGAGCGTGTTACCTGATGCCTGTGCGCGCGGCCTGATCTTCGATCCTGTCAGCGCGATTCAGAAGCTGACCCTGAAACGTCAATCGACTGGTATCTTTTCCTTCTGCGGCTGAGCCAAAATATGTCCACATCACGTTTTCGAGCGATCCGTGGCCTGGCCTTCGCGCTGGCAATGCTGTCGATGGCGCAGCCTTCGCTGGCGCAGGCGCCCGCGTCGCCCCCATCCCAGCTGGTTCCGGCGCAGGCGGTTGCTCCGGCCCAGGCCGTTGTTCAGCCCGCTCCGGCGGTAGCGCGCGATGCGACGGCGACGCCGGCAGACAGCGCCGGCCGCCCGCTGAAATCGGCGACCGTGGCGCCGCGCGAGTTGTCGCCGTGGTCGATGTTCCTGTCGGCGGATATCCTGGTGAAGGCGGTGATGATCGGTCTCGCTTTTGCCTCGCTGGCGACGTGGACCATTTTCTTCGCAAAAATGATCGAGCTTTCGCTGATCCAGCGCAGGCTGCGCACCGCGCTCGGCAGGATCAGCGATGCAAGATCGCTGGCGGAGGCGCAATTCGCGCTGGGAGCAAAGGACAGCGTATTGTCGTTGTTGCTGGCGGCGGCGATGCGCGAGGCGCGGCTGTCGGCGGGAATTTCCAGCGACGCCGGCATCAAGGAACGGGCGGCATCGAGCTTTGCCGAGATCGTGCGCGCGGAAGCACGCCGGATCCGGCTCGGCATGGGACTGCTTGCAACCATCGGCGCGACATCGCCGTTCGTCGGGCTGTTCGGCACGGTGTGGGGCATCATGAACAGCTTTATCGGCATTTCGAAATCGCAGACCACCAATCTCGCCGTCGTCGCACCCGGCATCGCCGAAGCGCTGCTCGCGACCGCGATGGGCCTGGTCGCCGCGATTCCGGCGGTCATCATTTACAATCATTTCGCGCGGCTGACGAAGGGCTATCTCGAACTGGTCGGCCGGTCGTCGGGCGCCGCCGGACGCTTGCTGTCGCGCGATCTCGATCGCACCCATGTCAGCTCGCCGGGCAGCACACACTCACGCGCCGCGGAGTAGACGATGGGCGCCTCGATCGCGGATACGGAACTTGATGACGACGGCGATTTCGCGGAAACCCACGAGATCAATGTCACGCCTTTCATCGACGTGATCCTCGTCCTCCTGATCATCTTCATGGTGGCGGCGCCGCTGTCGACCGTCGACCTCCCCATCGATCTTCCGACCTCGACGGCGACGCCGCAGAAGAAGCCGGACAAGCCGACCTATGTCAGCATCAAGCCGGATCTTGCGGTGGCGATCGGCGAAGAGCAGGTCAAGCGCGCCGATCTCGTTCGTACCCTCGACGCGATGGCGGACAGCAGCAAGGATCGCTTCATTTTCCTGCGCGCCGATCGCGCGGTACCCTATGGCGAGTTGATGGACGTACTGGAAATCCTCCGCGCGGGCGGTTACTCCAGGATCAAGCTGGTCGCATTGGAGGGTGTTCCGGAAGCCGCAGCGCCGCCTTCGCCTCCTGAAAACGCCAAGCCCTAGATTCCAAGACCCCAAAATCCGCAGATCCCGAGGGTCCATTCATCGCGATGCCCGACTTCGACACCGAACCAAGACCTTCGCTGCGGCTGTGGATTTTCGCAGCCCTGGGCGCGGTCGTGCTTCATGTCGGTGGCGCGGCGCTGGCGGTGGCGCATCTGCGGATCGACGAACCCGACGACACGTTCGGTACACCGGCGATCGAGATCGGCCTCGAATTGACGGCGCCGCATCTTGAGCCGACCGATCTGCCGCCGGGTCCGGACGCGGAGGCGTCGGTGGCCTCTCCCGCGCTCGCCGAACAGAAGGCCGAGGTCAAGGAGACGGAGCTTCCGAAAGACGTTCCGACCGAAACCGACGATCCCGATCGTGTGGTGGCGCCGAACAGCCCGATCAAGCCGAAGGAAGACGATACAAAAATCGCCAAGGTGCAGACTTCCGCCTCGATGGAGTCGGTCGCTGCCGAGGCAACCGCGACACCCAGCTCCGAAGCCATTCCGGAGGGGACGCGTTCGGTGGCGCCCGCCCAGGGCACCGGCGCAAGCGCGCAGCGCCAGCGCGCCACATGGCAGAAGGAGCTGATCGCCCATCTCGACCGGCACAAGCGCTACCCCGCGGAGCGCTCGCAGAAGAGTGCCGAGATCGTGGTCAGTTTCGCGCTGGACCGGATGGGCCATGTGCTCTCGGCGAGCATCGTCAAGGGGTCGGGCGACAAGGCGTTCGACGAGGCGGCGCTCGCGATGGTCCGACGATCCGATCCGGTGCCGCAGCCTCCGCCTGCGGTGGCCGACGAGGGATTGAATTTCACCTTGCCGGTGATCTTCAAGGTCAAGGGGCGTGGCTGAAGGCAGATCGCAAAGTCAGTGCTGTGAGCGGTCAGCGCCTCCGAGATTGAAAGCGCCCGGCGAGGGCGCGCCGCGCGTGCTGGTCGATCAGGCGACTTCGATCCGCTCTTCTTGACCATCGGGCAGCCCAACGAACGGCGGCGTCACGGCAGCGTCGTGCACCGGTGCGTCACCGCAGGAGATATCGAAAACCGGTATAGACGACGACGAGGCAGGCAAAGATCAGGGCGACCGGAAGCCGGGGTTTTGCCGCCGAACCACCGGCGGTTTTGGGGCGCTGTGGCGTTGGACGCTTGAAAGCGGTGACGTTGTCCGTCACCTGTCCGACCGGATGGGCTTTGACATCGGGCGGTTCGCCGGCCCCGCCCATCTCCTCATAATAGCTTTTGTAGATGAGATGGATGGTGGCGTCCGTTGCCTCGGCCTCGGTCATTTTCTCGAGCAGTGTTTTGTAGCTGACCAGGAATGTCTGGGCCTCAGCGGGCAGGGAGGAGGCGCCATTCAGTTTCGCCATCATTTTCCAGGTCGCAAAATCCGCTCTCGCCCTGGTGTCGGCGCGTCGTGCGATCATCATGTCGGCTGCTTTGATCAAGATGGCCTCTGCTCTTTCCGGCGTCTTCCATGCCGTCGTTTGACGCGTTTTCTTTGCACGAACCGGTCCCCACCTCGCCGAAAAGGCTTCGGGAAATCCGACTATGAGTTTCCGGTGACCGCGAGGATACACTGAATAACGTAACCGGTCGATGTT
>JBAVEE010000919.1:0-4518 GCA_049587575.1 Bradyrhizobium sp. | reverse complement strand
TAGTCGCAACGACGGCGCCAACGCCGTCGTTGCGAGCGCAGCGAAGCAATCCATACTTGCCTTGCGGCCCGATGGATTGCTTCGTCGCTTCGCTCCCTTGCGCAAACGCCTTGCGTTTGTCGCAGGCAATGACGTCCCTCTGGATTTTTACCTCCTTCCGGTACCCCATGCGCCTGCGCATCGCCCATTCCACCACCTATCGCTACCAGCCGGCGGCGACCGGCATCATTCAGATTCTGCGGATGACGCCCGGCAGTCATGACGGTCAATACGTCGCCGAATGGCAGATCGGCGTCTCTACCGACCAGCGGCTGCATGTGCATGAGGATGCATTCGGCAATGTCACGCATGTGCTGACCGAAGGAGCGATCGCCGATCTCACCATCAGCGCCGAAGGCCTGATCGAGACCCACGATACCGGCGGCGTGCTGCGGGGCACCGACGAACGGTTTCCGCCGAGCCTGTTCCTGCGCACCACCCCGTTGACCGAGGTCAATCCGGCGATGACGGCATTCTCGCGCGAGCTGCGTTCGGAATCGGAACGGGACGTGCTCGGGTTCCTGCACGCGCTGATGCTGAAGATCAACGATCACATGACCTTCGATGAAGATCCCACCAACAGCGGCACCTCGGCCTTGGAAGCGTTCGGTCTCAAGCGCGGGGTATGCCAGGACTACGCCCATATCTTCATCGCCTGCGCGCGTTCCGGCGGCGTGCCCGCGCGCTTCATCTCCGGGCATTTCCTGCGCTCGGACGGCATGGTCCATCAGCAGGCCGGCCACGCCTGGGCGGAGGCCTTCGTGCCGGATCTCGGCTGGATCGGCTTCGATCCGGCCAACGCCATCTGCACCACGGATGCCCATGCCCGGGTCGCCATCGGCCTCGATTATCTCGGCGCCGCGCCGGTGCGCGGCACCCGCTATGGCGGCGGCATGGAAACCCTGACGGTCGCGGTCAAGGTCGAGCAGGTCGGACGCCAGGGTCAGGGGCAGAGCCAGTCGTAGGCTGAGCGGTCGCCTCGCACGTCACGGCCAACATCCGAATTCCGCGCACGATCCTGAAAGGCGGCGCGTGTGCGGAAGTGGCGGGCACGGCGCGATTCGCCGTTACCCACCCTTGAGCCACCCTTGGCCCACCCTTGAAACTACCTGCTGTAGACCACCGGCGCGCGGCGGATCACCACGGGCGGCGGCGGACCGAGGTCGCGCTGCCAGACGCGACCGTCATCGAACTGAATGCGCATGCCGTCGGGCGAATAGACGGCCCCCTCGCCGCGCGCATCGATCCAGATGCGGCTTAAGGGCGCGTTCCAGTCCGGCCACGCCTGGTAGGACTCGCCCGTCTCCGTTGTGAGGTTGACGGCCTCCCCGTTCTGCGTGACGAAGGTGGGTGCGCCGAGCATGCCGTCCCGGCACATTTCGATGCACCGGTAAGTTCCGGTCAGGTTGACCGTTTCGGCCGAGGCGCCGGTGGCGGCGCACGCAGCCAGGAGGCCCAGGGCCAACGACAATCGTCTCATCAGGATTTCTCCTTCGCTCGTATGAGCCCGGTAAAAGCGGGCCAGAACCAATCGCTGACGAAAGCCGTTTGTTCCGGCGTTCCCCGCAGTTCCGTATGACCAAACCGACGCGAATGACCCCTGGCGGAACCTGAGGTGTATAAGCACTGGCCGCGCATGAAAAAGTGCGCATGATGGCCTATAAATAATCCGCGAATGCGTTGTTGCGACAAGAACGCCCTGGACAAGATGTATCCCGCTCTCCTGACCCCGCAGCCCGTGGCGACTGAAGCATTTGCCGATGCCGCTGCGGCGGTCGGCCGCCTCGAGGATATCTACGAGCGCAACACTCAATTCCTGCGAGATCGTTTTGAGGCGTATGCCAATGGCGAGGCGCTCGCGACGCGCGTACGCGCCAGCTATCCATTCGTACGCATTGCGCCCTCGACCCATGTGCAGCTCCACTCGCGCCTCGCTTACGGCTTCGTCGCGGGACCCGGCGTGCATGAGACCAGCGTTACGCGGCCTGACCTGTTCCGAACCTATCTCACCGAGCAGATCAGACTGTTGATCGAAAACCATGGCGTGCCGGTCGAGATAGGCGAGTCGAACGAGCCGATCCCGATTCATTTCGCCTATCGTCGGGACATCAACATTCAAGCAGCGCTCTCCGTTTCGGCATCGCTGCGTGACGTTTTCGACACGCCAGATCTCGCCGCGATGGATGACGCGATCGCCAATGGCACGCTGCAGCTGCCGCCCGGCGCCCCCGAGCCGCTGGCTTTGTTCCGCGCGGCGCGCATCGATTATTCGTTGCGCCGGCTTTATCACTACACCGGTACCGATCCGGAGCACTTCCAGAATTTCGTGATATTCACGAACTATCCCTTCTACGTCGATGCCTTCGCGCAGTTGTGCCGCGAGCGTCTGGGTTCGGGCCAGATCGGGCCCGAGGCCTTCGTTGGGCCAGGCAATGTGATCACGCGCAACGTTCGGCTTGGAGGCGGTACGACCGGAACTGCCCCCGACCGCATGCCACAAATGCCGGCCTTTCATCTCGTCGAGCCGGGCTACCGAGGCACGACCCTGATCAATATTGGCACCGGTCCATCCAACGCACGGAACATAACCGACCACGTCGCCGTGCTGCGGCCGCACGCCTGGCTGATGCTCGGGCATTGCGCGGGTCTCAGGAACACACAGAGGCTCGGGGATTACGTCCTCGCCCATGGTTACGTCCGGGAGGACCACGTGCTCGACCATGAGCTGCCGCTTTGGGCCCCGATACCGGCGCTGGCCGAGATGCAAGTGGCGCTCGAGAAGGCCGTCTGTGAAGTGACCGGGCTCGCGGGTCTGGAGCTGAAGCGATTGATGCGCACCGGAACGGTTGCAAGCGTGGACAACCGCAATTGGGAAATTGGCGATGGTTCGATTATTCGACGTCTGTCGCAATCGCGCGCCGTAGCGCTCGACATGGAATCGGCGGCTATCGCCGCCAACGGTTTTCGGTTCCGCGTTCCGTACGGCACCTTGCTATGCGTCTCGGATAAGCCGCTTCACGGTGAAATCAAGCTCGCCGGTATGGCAGGCGACTTCTACCGGCAGCGAGTCGGCCAGCATCTCGAGATCGGCCTGAAGGCGCTCGAGACCCTCAAACTCCAGGAATCGGAGCGCTTGCACTCCCGCAAGCTTCGAAGTTTCGCCGAAGTCGCATTTCAGTAGCCCTTTCCCGGCATGGATTTTTTTCGCGTGCCGCCGAACGTCCATCTCCGGCAGCGAAGTCGGAGCTGGATGCCTGCACTGAGCCCTTCCGGTTTTGTGAAGGTTCTTGGACGCCGGCCGCCACAGCGCGTGAAACGATTCGTCATGCCGGCGTCCAAAAAACCCGCGCCAGGCTGGGCCGATAGCTGCTAGCGTTGAGTTTCGCTTTCCCGTTGGAGCAATATCAGATGGCGTTGCGCACGCGATTAAACGAAATGCTTGATATCGAACACCCGATTATTTCCGCGCCGATGGCGTTCGCTGCTGGCGGCCGTCTCGCCGCGACCGTGACCGCCGCCGGAGGGCTGGGGCTTATTGGCGGGGGCTACGGCGATGCTGAATGGCTTGAGCGGGAGTTCTCAAAAGCAGGAAATGAGCGGATCGGCTGCGGTTTCATTACGTGGTGGCTGGCGAAGCAGCCTCAGTTGCTCGATCTCGTGCTGAAACATGCCCCGGCGGCCGTCATGCTGTCGTTTGGCTCGCCGATGCCATTCGCTCGGGCAATCAAGGAGTCCGGCGCCAAGCTGATCTGCCAGGTCCAGTGCATGGAGCACACGCGTGAGGCGGTTGCTGCCGGCGCCGACATAATCGTGGCGCAGGGCGCAGAGGCCGGCGGCCACGGGCAAAGTCGCGCAACGCTTACGCTGGTTCCAGAAGTCTCCGATTACCTGACAAAAACGGCTCCAGCGACGGTGCTGGCAGCCGCCGGCGGCATTGCCGACGGCCGAGGGCTGGCAGCGGCGCTGATGCTCGGAGCTGACGGGGCACTGATCGGTTCGCGCTTCTGGGCCAGTCGCGAGGCGCTGGTCAATCCAGCCTTTCAAGAAAGGGCATCTGTTGCCGATGGCGATGCGACCATTCGCACCACCGTCGTCGATATTGCACGCAATCTCGACTGGCCATCACCCTTCACGGCGCGTGTCATGAAAACCAGATTTGTCGCGGACTGGCACGGCCGTGAAAACGAACTCGGCCAATCCGGAGTAGTTGAACTTGAAATGCAACGCTATGTGACGGCGATGCAGAACGGAGATCCCGACAATACCGCCGTCTGGGTTGGCGAGGCAGCCGGGTTAATCAGGCAAGTACGCCCCGCAAGCGATCTGCTGCAGGAGATAGTCCGGGACGCTGAGCGGCTCCTTCGAGACCGGGCGCCCAGTTTGGTCTCTTGAATCTGCCGATGTCCTGTTTGGCACTTTTCGGACATCACCACCCAGCGGGATATCCTGTCACGGGGCGGACGCGGACCTGATGACGAC
>JBAVEE010000918.1:0-4321 GCA_049587575.1 Bradyrhizobium sp. | reverse complement strand
TCTCGTCGCGGAACTCTCCGCCGGGTATGGCTTCGTCGAGCTGGCCCGCGGCGAGCGATTGCATACGGTCCGTCATGCGGCGGATCGGACCGGAAACACTGGCGCCGATAAGCCAGGCCAGAACGGTACCCAGAACCAGCGCACCGATGGCGGCCGCGATCACCGTACGCTGCGTCTGCTGCACCGCTGCCGTTGTTTTTTCGCCTTGCTCCGCAACGTGCCTGCCAGGAGCCGACATCTTGAGCCACACGGGCATGGCTCAATGCAGGCTTCAGTCCAACAGTTGGGATGGCGACCGGGTTGCTTGCGCCAATTCCGGCGCACAGAGCGTGGACCGCGGAGCGTTCTGTCAGTGCGCCATCTTTTGCTGCCCGTCTGGCTTGCGGTGTGTGCCGAACCGCTCGACCATCGTCGCGCTCGCTTCATTCAGGCCGACGACGTTGACATCGGCGCCGTGGCGTCGAAGCTTGTGAACGATATCGTCCAACGCGCCGATCGCCGAGATGTCCCAGAAATGCGCCGCGCTGACGTCGATCATGACGCGCCTCGGCACGTCCAGATAGTCGAAGGCGTCGACAAGGCTGTTAGACGAAGCGAAGAAGACCTGGCCGGTAACGAAATAGGTGATCTCGTCTTTGTCCTCCGCCCGTCGCGTCGTGACCCCGAACAGTCGCGCGACCTTTGCAGCGAAAAAGACGCCGCTGAGGATGACGCCGGTGAGAACGCCCATCGATAGGTCGCCGGTGGCAACCACCATGACGACGGTCGCCAGCATCACCACGCTGGAACTTAGGGGATGTGACCGCAAGTTGACGATGGAAGACCAGTTGAATGTGCTGATCGAGACCATGATCATCACAGCGACGAGGGCCGCCATCGGGATCTGCTTTACCCACTCGCCCAAAACCACGATCAGGAACAGCAGGAATGCACCGGCAAAGAAAGTCGATAGTCTGGTCCTGGCGCCGGCTGTGACGTTGATCACCGACTGGCCGATCATCGCGCAACCGCCCATAGCGCCCAAGAAGCCTGTGACGAAGTTGGCTACGCCTTGGCCGACGCATTCGCGGTTCTTGTTGCTGCCGGTGTCGGTCCTGTCGTCCACGATCGAAGCGGTGAGCAGAGACTCAAGCAGTCCGACAGCGGCCATCGTCAACGAATACGGCAGGATGACCTTCAACGTATCCAGGGTGAACGGCACCTGGGGGACTGCGAACACGGGTAGGCTGGAAGGCAGCTCGCCCATGTCTCCCACTGTGCGCAGTTTAATGCCCGAGTAGATCGCAAAGGCGGTCAGAGCCACGATGCTGACCAGCGCCGACGGCACGCGCTTCGTGACATAGGGGAAGAGATAGATGATGGCCAAACCGACGGCGACCATGGCGTAGGTTTCCCAACCGACATGCGTCAATTGCGGCAACTGCGCCAGGAAGATCAGGATGGCCAGCGCGTTGACGAAGCCCGTCATGACTGATCGCGACACGAATTTCATGAGCAGTCCCAACCGAAGCGCCCCGGCGACGATCTGGATCACACCCATCAGGACCGTGGCCGCGAACAGGTATTGAAGGCCGTGGTCACGCACCAGCGTGATCATCAATACTGCGGTGGAGGCGGTCGCCGCAGAAATCATCGCCGGCCGTCCGCCGACGATGGCGGTCACGCATGCAATCGAGAAGGAGGCATACAGGCCGACCTTCGGGTCGACGCCAGCGACGATCGAGAAGCCGATTGCCTCAGGAATTAGAGCCAGGGCGACAAGCACGCCGGAGAGCAGCTCGGTGGGAGTGTTTGTCAGCCACTCCCGCCGGAACGTTTGGTAGAACCTCATTTTGCTAGAACCATATGATCAGCGAGGCGACGGGCGCTGCCCGGTCGGCCTGAAGTAGGCGCAGAAATCGCTACGCTGAGGGTTTCCGGGGGATAGGCGCCCGGCCGAGCCACCCGATCAAGCCGGGTCCGGCGAAGATCTAATGATGCCTTTGCTGCGCCGCAACATCAAGAGGAAATTGTCGATGATCGTACCGGCCTCCAGATGGACCAGAAAAGACCGACGCCGCGACCGAACCTTCGGAGAGCAGCTTTACCTGTTGCCTCTCCGTGGATTTGCTTCAATCATTGCGGCTTGCCGCCCATATCGATCGGCTTGCCCTGCGCAAGCGACGTGATGTAGCTGACAAGTTGCGTCATTTGCTCGCTGCCATTGGCTGGCGGTTTCCCTCGAAGCGCGCCTGCGATGCAGTGCCCGATCTTGTCTTCCAATGTTTCCACCTTGTTCGCCTTCGGGTTGAAACGCGGATAAATCGTTGCGGCGTTGGCAAGACTCGGGATTGCATCACCCTTGCCGGATTTGCCGGGCCCCGCCCCACCCTCGACATGGCAAGTTTGGCAGGTGTTGCCTGCGCCGCCGAAAGTTTCATGAACAAACAGGGCTTTCCCGTCCTGAATAGCCTTTTCCAGTTGGGGCTCGGTGGCGGCAGCCTGGTGATTACCCAGAGCGCAAAGCCCTGAGCCTAGAAGAAGCGCCGCCATGGCGCTCATCTTCTTATGATCGCGCTTTATGAAAGAGGTCATCTTGTATCCTTTCGGATCGGGTTTGCCGGAACAGATGTAATGGGTTGTTGGGATCCATGTAACAAGTCGTCCGTGCAGAATGTTTCCGAGCGTGATTTTCAAGCCAAGCAGCAGGTTCGGCGTCAGCCGCGATCCGCCGCACTTCGGAATTCCCGCCCATGGCGCGCAACGCTTTGACGCCGGCGTCGCGGCGGCCCAACACCGCCTGATCCGGCATGGGCGATGGTCATCTGAATTTCTCCGCCGGGGCCAGGGACACCCGCGGCATTGCCAATTTACCATGAAAAATCAAGTACGTCTGGATCGCGTTGGGGAGATCGCCCGCAGCTCGAGGGGCCCGCAATATCCGAAAGGCGTAGGCGGATGGACGAAACCCGATCGCCATTTGGTGGCTTGTCCATCATATGCGGCCTATGCGACAAACAGCCGTCGAGCCACCCCCAAGCAACGAAGAGCAGATAATGAAAAAATTGACACTGAGCGCGCTGGTCATCATCGCATCGTCGGCGGCCGTACCGGCGCTGGCGCAGGACGCCGCGGCCGGCAAGACGACGTTCAACAAGTGCCTGGCCTGTCACGCAATCGGGGAAGGCGCCAAGAACAAGGTCGGCCCCGAACTCAACGGCCTGGACGGCCGCAAGTCCGGCACGGTCGAGGGTTATAATTACTCGGACGCCAACAAGAATTCGGGCATCACCTGGAACGAGGCCCAGTTCAAGGAATACATCAAGGATCCGAAGGCAAAGGTTCCCGGCACCAAGATGGCCTTCGCCGGCATCAAGAACGAGAAAGAAGTCAACGATCTCTGGGCCTATGTCTCGCAATACGACAAGGACGGAAAAATAAAAACCAAATAGCGCCCGGCGCGCGCATCGCTCTTTTCGTCATGGCCGGGCCATAGCCGTCGAAGAACGGCGTCGCTATGCCCGGCCATCCACGTCTTTCTCGCCAGGCTGGCGATGAATCTCTAATCGGCCGAAGCAGCCGTTCCGCGCGGTTTGGCCGGCCATGGCGTCGATCTCGCGCACCACAAGCTCGGGCGCCGCGTTCTGCACCATGTGACCGACGCCCGGCAGCACGATCAGCTTTGCATCAGACACCGCTGCGGCGAACGGGCGCGAATGGATATTCGTCGACACGGTTTTGTCGACGTCGCCTGAAATGACCACCGTCGGCGCCCTGATTTCCCTGTAGCGCGGCGCCTGCTCCCTGACCGCGGCCTTCAGCGTCACGAGATCGCGGGCGTTGGCAAGGAATTCGCGCGGGCGCAGCAATAGCGGCGTCGCGGTGTCGCTGACGAAGTTTTCCGGCATGATCTGCGGCAAAAATACCCCGCGGGCGCCCGGCCCGGCCAGCAAGAAGCCGAGCGGCAGCGTGATCGTGTAGGCCAGCAGCGGACCGACCACCGGCGTGGTGACGACCGCGTTATACCAGCCGACGCCGCCGGGCCATGAATAGGCCACCGGCGCCAGCATCACCAGGCCGGCAACGCGCCCGGGATAATCAAGTGCCATCCGCGCGCCCAGCACGCCGGCCCATGAGTGCACCACCAGGATCGCCGGGCCGACACCCAGTTTCTCCAGCGCCTCCTCGATCATTCTGCCCTGGATGGCCGGCGTCGAATCGCCCTGGCGCGCCCGCCTGCTCCAGCCGTGACCAGGCCGGTCGATCAGGATCACCCGGTGCTTGCCTGCCAGCAGAGCTCCAAGCGGCTTGCGCATCGCCTCCAGATTCGAACTGGCGCCAT
>JBAVEE010000917.1:0-2374 GCA_049587575.1 Bradyrhizobium sp. | reverse complement strand
GGTCTCGGCGGCGCGGTTTCGCCGGCCACCGGGGCGAGCTCGGGATCGGCCAGCCGGTCGACCGGCGTGTCCATCAGCGCGCAGTCGACCCCGGCCTCCAGATAAAAGGCCAGCAATTGCTGAACGGTAGGCGCGGGGTCAGGCATCGTGGAAGGTGTCATGGGCATCCGTCCAATCTAGGCCGGAATGCGCTGCAACGAAACGCCTCAAGCGCCATTTCCATGGTTGTTCTTCCGGCCAAAATCGGAAACAAACGCTCTTCAGAATAAGCTTTTCCAACCGGGCTGAGACCAGATCATGAGTACCGAAGAATTGCCGCCGCGCGAATCCATGGAATTCGATGTCGTGATCGTCGGTGCCGGCCCGTCGGGCCTCGCCGCGGCGATCCGGCTGAAGCAGCTTAATGCCGATCTCACGGTGGTGGTGGTCGAGAAGGGTTCCGAGGTCGGCGCTCACATTCTGTCCGGCGCGGTGATCGATCCGGTAGCGCTCGATCGGCTGATTCCGGATTGGCGCGAGGACGCCGATTGTCCGCTGAAGACGCAGGTCAGCGAAGACCGGTTCTACTGGAATACAGCGGGCGGCGCGATCCGGCTGCCGAGCATCCTGATGCCGCCGCTGATGCACAACCATCACTGCTATATCGGCTCGCTCGGCAATGTGTGTCGCTGGCTCGCGCGCAAGGCCGAGGCGCTCGGCGTCGAGATCTATCCGGGCTTTGCCGCGGTGGAAGTGCTCTACGACGAAAAGGGCGCGGTGCGCGGCATCGCGACCGGTGACATGGGGGTTGCCAGGGATGGCTCGCACAAATCGTCCTACACGCGCGGCATGGAACTGCTCGGCAAATACACGCTGTTCGCCGAAGGCGCCCGTGGCAGCCTGACCAAACAGCTGATCGCGAAGTTCGCGCTCGATGCCGGCCGCGAACCGCCAAAATTCGGCATCGGCCTCAAGGAGGTCTGGCAGATCGACCCCGCCAAGCATCGAAAAGGCCTGATCCAGCATTCATTCGGCTGGCCATTGAACAATTCAACCGGCGGCGGTTCATTCCTCTATCACTATGACGACAATCTGGTGGCGGTCGGCTTCGTCGTGCATCTGAATTACGACGATCCGTATCTGTCGCCGTTCGACGAGTTCCAGCGCTTCAAGACCCATCCCGCGATCCGAACCTTGTTCGAAGGCGGCAGGCGGCTCGCCTATGGCGCGCGCGCCATCACCGAGGGGGGCTATCAGTCGGTGCCGCGCCTGACCTTTGCGGGCGGCGCGCTGATCGGCTGCGCGGCGGGTTTCGTCAACGTGCCGCGCATCAAGGGCGTGCACAACGCGGTCGGCAGCGGCATGCTGGCTGCCGAGCATGTCGCCGCCGCGCTCGGTGCCGGCCGCGCCAACGATGAACTGGTCGACTACGAGAACGGCTGGCGCGATTCACCGGTAGGCAAGGATCTCTATCCGGTTCGCAACGCCAAGCCGCTGTGGTCCAAATTCGGCACCATCCTCGGCGTCGCGCTCGGCGGCATCGATATGTGGTGCAACACGCTGGGTTTCTCGCTGTTCGGAACGCAATCGCATGCCAAGCCAGACCGCAAGACGCTCGATCCGGCGAAGGCGCACACGCCGATCGCGCCGCCGAAGCCGGACGGCAAGCTCACCTTCGACCGGCTGTCGTCGGTATTCCTTTCCAATACCAACCACGAAGAAGACCAGCCGGTTCATCTGAGGGTCGCCGACCTGAACCTGCAGAAGACCTCCGAGCACGACGTCTATGCCGGCCCGTCCAACCGTTATTGCCCGGCCGGCGTCTATGAATGGGTCGAGGAGGCCGCCGGGCCGCGGTTCCAGATCAACGCCCAGAACTGCGTCCACTGCAAAACCTGCGACGTCAAGGATCCGAACGGCAACATCACCTGGGTTCCGCCGGAGGGCGGCGGCGGACCCAATTATGAGGCGATGTGACCACGATTGCGTGACCACGTTCGGCCGGTCGGCCACGATACCGCCATACTGGAAGCGCTTTGAGGCGGGATTGGCGGTGACCTGGCCGTTCCCGCCAATCGATTTGCGGCCCCGTATCCTTGCGGTTGAACGCTAAAAGCGGCATTGTCGAATGGCTTGATGCCGCCTGCTGGGTTTGCATTCGAGATTGATCACTAGATCCTGCCGTAAATCCTTGAGCTGAAGGCGAACCGTGATGCTTTCCATTCGTTTCAACCGCTGGACCATCGCCGCCATTGCCTTCACCGCGCTGGCATTGCCCGGCTAGGTTTCGGCGCAGACGCCCGAGCATCCAGCCGACAACTCCGCGCAATTTCCTTCCAGCCGTGACCTGAAAAATCTGACGATGTCGGGCAGCTATCTGGCCGCCCGTCACGCC
>JBAVEE010000916.1:0-2247 GCA_049587575.1 Bradyrhizobium sp. | reverse complement strand
CAGGAGGGTTTGAGTGGCGGATCAGGGGCATCGGGTTCACGATTTGGCGCCGGAAGAGGTATCGAAGGGGATGGCCGACGGGCGCTATCTTCTGGTCGACGTCCGCGAGCCGAACGAAGTCGCCGTGGATGCCTATCCAGGCGCGGTCGTAGTGCCGCTGTCGAGCTTCGATCCGAAAGGCATTCCCGATCCGAAGGGCAAGCAGGTGGTTTTCGCCTGCCGCTCGGGCAAGCGATCGGTGACGGCGTCGCTGGCGGCGCAGGCGAGTGGCCTTGCCTATGACAAGCATCTGGCGGGCGGAATGCTGGCCTGGAAGGCTGCGGGTTTGCCGACCAGGTCCGGCGGCTGACCTTGCCATGACTTCCATGAACAAGGTATTTGCGGATCTGCCCGTCACCATCTTTGAGGCGATGTCGCAGCTCGCGCGCGACAACAACGCGATCAATCTCGGCCAGGGTTTCCCTGACGACCCCGGGCCGGAGGATATTCGCCGCGCCGCCGCGGACGCGGTCATGGACGGTTACAACCAATACCCGTCGATGATGGGCATCCCGGAATTGCGTCAGGCGATTTCCGCACATTACGAGCGCTGGCACGGTCTCGCGCTCGATCCGATGACCGAGGTCATGGTGACGTCAGGCGGCACCGAGGCGCTCACGTCGGCCATTCTGGCCGTTGTCGAGCCGGGCGACGAGGTGGTCGTATTCCAGCCGGTGTACGACTCCTATCTCCCGATCATCCGCCAGGCCGGAGGCGTCCCGCGCCTGGTGCGCCTCGAACCACCGCACTGGCGGTTGACGGAGGAGGCGCTGCGAGGCGTATTCAACCACAAGACCAAGGCCGTCCTGTTCAACAATCCGCTCAACCCCGCCGCAGTGGTCTATCCGCGCGAGGACCTCGAACTGCTGGCGCGGTTTTGTCAGCAGTTCGATACGATCGCGATCTGCGACGAGGTCTGGGAGCACGTCATCTTCGATGGCCGCGAGCATATTCCGCTGATTACCATACCGGGAATGCGCGATCGCACCATCAAGGTCGGCTCCGCGGGCAAGATCTTTTCCCTGACCGGCTGGAAGATCGGTTTCGTCTGCGCCGCACCACCGCTGTTGCGCGTTGCCGCGAAGGTGCACCAGTTCCTCACATTCACCACCGCACCCAATCTACAGGTCGCGGTCGCCTACGGCCTCGGCAAGCCGGCGGATTATTTTCTTCAGATGCGCAAGGATCTGGCGCGCAGCCGCGACCGTCTGACCAAGGGATTGGAGAGCATCGGTTTCCCGGTTCTTCGCTCGCAGGGTACCTATTTCCTCACCGTCGACCTTTCGCCGCTCGGCCTCAACGAGACCGACGAGGCATTCTGCAGGCGCATCGTGACCGACTACAAGGTCGCGGCGATCCCGGTATCCGCATTCTACGAAAAGGATGCCGTAACGTCGGTCGTGCGCTTCTGTTTCGCCAAGAAGGATGCAACCCTTGATACCGCGCTGGAGCGCCTGTCCGACGCGGTGCACCGTCGATAGGAGGCGAGACCGATGCCGCGCGGCCCGACCTGCATGCAAATCCGGTTTGCCGTCGCGATCGCCTCGGTGCTGGCGTTGCTGCCGCTGCCCGCAAAGGCGGAGGAGCGCACCGTCAACTTCTACAATTGGTCAAACTACGTGGCGCCGGGGGTGATCGAGGACTTCAGCAAGGAAACCGGGATCAAGGTCGTCTACGACACGTTCGACGCCAACGAGACCCTGGAGACACGATTGCTCGCAGGAAAATCGGGCTACGATGTTGTGGTGCCCACGGCTTATTTCCTGCAGCGCCAGATCAAGGCGGGTGTTTTCCAGAAGCTCGACAAGTCGAAATTGCCGAACCTCGCCAATGCATGGCCGGTGGTGACGCAACGGCTCGCGGTCTACGATCCCGGCAATCAGTATGCCGCCAACTACATGTGGGGCACGACGGGCATCGGCTACAACGTCAAGGCGGTGCAGAAAATCCTCGGCCCCAAAGCGATGATCGACAGTTGGGACATCGTGTTCAAGCCGGATAACCTGGCGAAGTTCAGGGATTGCGGCGTTCACATGCTGGATTCCGCCGACGACATCTTTCCGGCGGCCTTGAGCTATCTCGGGCTTGACCCAAATTCGACCAGACAGGCGGATCTGGAAAAGGCCGCCGATCTCGTCAGCAAAATCCGCCCCTTTGTCCGCAAGTTTCATTCCTCCGAATATCTGAGCGCATTGGCCACTGGTGAGA
>JBAVEE010000915.1:0-2793 GCA_049587575.1 Bradyrhizobium sp. | reverse complement strand
TCTCGTCGCGGAACTCTCCGCCGGGTATGGCTTCGTCGAGCTGGCCCGCGGCGAGCGATTGCATACGGTCCGTCATGCGGCGGATCGGACCGGAAACACTGGCGCCGATAAGCCAGGCCAGAACGGTCCCCAGAACCAGCGCACCGATGGCGGCCGCGATCACCGTACGCTGCGTCTGCTGCACCGCTGCCGTTGTTTTTTCGCCTTGCTCCGCACGTGCCGAGCCCAGCAGCCGATTGATATCGCTGACTTGCCTGTCGATATCGGCGCCGGCTTTGGACAGGTCAGCCTTCGTGGCGCGCAGATCGCCACTGGCCTTGATGAACTCGTCCAGCGCCGCCGCATCCGCATCAATGGTGGATTTTAGCGCGGTCACTAGTGTCTTAAGTTGGCCCCGGCCGGCCTGATCTATCTCCGGCCCGGCATCAGCGATTGCAGCCCGCGCGTATTCCAGCGTCATCTTGGCGTCCAGGCCGTCCAGCGCGGAAAGGGTGGAGGTATAGCGCATCACTGCAACCCGCACCGCATCGACGCTGGCGGCCAGGCGCATTGGATTGAGCAGGCGCGTTCCATCGGGCAGGTTCGCAAGAGCGATCTGGATTCCGCCAATATCGAGTCCTGCTGCTGCCCCCTGTACTTCGGTCTTCCCACTGGCCGCGCGGAGACGATCGACCGCGCTTGCGACCGCAGCGAAGGATGAACGGTAGCTCTCCAACGTGGTTTTGAGCGCGCCGCTGCCCGACGCGATGGCAGGCAGGTTGCTGAACTGCTTTACGGTCTGGTCCAAAAGGCCGCCTACCGCGTCGATTGCCTTTGCCGCCGCGTCCTTGTCGCCTACATTCAAGGTACGAATGAACCTCTCCACCGCGCCGTTCGCCCCAAGCAGTGACCCGCGCACTTGCGCCATGCGGGCGTCGCCATCAGCGCTGCTCACGAGTTCATTGACCGTGCCACCGATCTGTCCGACCTGAACGAGAGCGAAGCCGGAAAGGAGGACAAGGAAGCTCAGGATCAGTGCGAAACCGCCCAATATTCGGGGGCGGATACCAATCTGGGACAGCAGAAGGGAAGGGTTCATGGGAATCCAGCAGGTTTCAAGGAGTGGATCTAATAGCGGCGAGCAGATCCTTGCCGAACCGCTTCTCGAATTCTGGCTCCAGCGGCTTCACCGCATCGAGGAAAGGCTGTCGGTCGATCTTCTCGGTGATCTCCATCCCGCCTTTACGAAGCTCGTCGAGCCATTTGGCGTCCGATTGGTCGCCATCAAGCCAGGTCGCGCTGGCTCCGGCCTTTGCCGCCGCGACCAACAGTTCCTGGTCAACCGGGTCGAGCTGCTCGAACATCTGGCGATTGGCCACAAATACGACGCCGGCAAAAAAATGGCTGGTCAGGCTGAGGTATTTTTGCACTTCCTGGAAGTGACTGCTGGCGATTGTCGCAACGGGATTTTCCTGGCCGTCAATACGGCCATCCTTGAGGCCGGCATAGACCAGCGGAAAATCCAGGGGCACGACCTCGGCGCCAAGCGCTTTGAAGGTCATCTGATAGACGTCGTTAGGTACGACCCTGATCTTCAGGCCCTTGAGGTCAGCCGGCGACCGAATGGCCCGCCTTGAATTTGTGATATTCCGAAACCCTTGCTTCCCGATCGCCAGCAGCACGAGGCCCTTGTCGGCGAACCTGGCGGCGATTGCAGCTCCCACGGGACCGTCAACGACTGCCTTGGCATGGTTGGCGTCGCGAAACAGAAAGGGAATGTCGAGGACACCCAATTCCGGCACTGCGGAACTGACGGGCGCGGCCGACAGCACAGAAACATCGACGGCGCCCGACCGTGTCGCCGCGAGAATAGCAGCCTCGCTACCCAGCGTGCCGCCGCCACGCGCATCTAACACGATACGGTGGCCACCCGATTCCGCTACTTTTCGCTGCAACTGATCCAGCCCCAATTGCTGCGGACTTTCTGGGGCGGCATTGAACACGACAGAAATCAGGCGGGGCGATGCAGTCGCAGGACATGCAACCGACACGGCTGCCGCCAGAACCCACGATCCGAGAATCGACGATTTTGGCGTTTTTGTAATCATTGGGCACCTCTACTCACGACGAGCACGAGACATACTCCGGGCATTCCCAACTTAGTGTTAATGACGCGAAGCTTAGAACCACGGTAAACTACGGGCCGGTCGCGGCTAATAGATGCGCACCTAGCAAAATCGCGGCAACAAGATCGACGACTGAGCGAGTCGACGCGATAGGCTGTTGGGATCGATGTAATAAGTCGTCCGTGAAGAATGTTTCCGGCGCTGGTTTTCAAGCGAAGCAGCAGGTTCGGCGTCAGCCGCGATCCCCCGCACAGTTAGAAATACGAGGGCCGATCCAATTGGTCACAAACTTGCTTGCTCTGGCGGGCATGCAGCAGCATTGGGGAGCCACATTTTTGACCGGTAGCCGCCAGCATCGCCCGCGCCGATTTTCGAATCCCGGCAGCCGCGTCGGCAGACTGACCTCCGCCTTCCACTGCGCAGCCCGGTCAGTCAGAAGCGCCGGCTTGCCGCTCGGCCAGCCACCTCCGGTCCAACCCCACGACGGGGCGTCAACCCAAAAATTCGGAGCGCTCGGCGAACTGCGCATTCCGGACTGAGGCCCGAACAGTTGCCAGCAACGGACGTAAGTTTCACCAAGAATAGCGCACCACGCCCTTGCCGGCGTAGCTCGCGGTAACATTCCAGAACTCGCCCTCGAAGGTGGCCGCCACCGACCAGCCGTTCATCCATTTGCGTTCGATGGAGG
>JBAVEE010000914.1:0-1932 GCA_049587575.1 Bradyrhizobium sp. | reverse complement strand
CTCGACCAGCAACTGGTTCAGCGTCTGCTCGCGCTCGTCATTGCCACCGCCGAGCCCGGCGCCGCGATGCCGGCCGACCGCGTCGATTTCGTCGATGAAGATGATGCAGGGAGCATTCTTCTTGGCCTGTTCGAACATGTCCCGGACACGCGAGGCGCCGACGCCGACGAACATTTCGACGAAGTCCGAGCCCGAGATCGTGAAGAAGGGAACGTTGGCCTCGCCGGCGACCGCGCGCGCGATCAGCGTCTTGCCGGTGCCGGGGGGGCCGACCGAGAGCACGCCGCGCGGAATCCGCCCGCCCAGCCTTTGATACTTGCCGGGATCGCGCAGGAATTCGACGATCTCCTGCAAATCCTGCTTGGCCTCGTCGACACCGGCGACGTCCTCAAACGTCACGCGGCCATGCGCTTCGGTCAGCATCTTGGCGCGCGACTTGCCGAAGCCCATCGCCTTGCCGGCGCCGCCCTGCATCTGCCGCGACAGGAAGATCCACACCCCGATCAGCGCGATGAACGGCAGCCATGAGACGAGCAGCGACACGAACCACGGCACGTTGTCGCCGGGCGGTTTCGCCGTGATCGAGACCTTGCCGTTATACAGGCGAGAGACCAGCGTCGGGTCATTCGGCGCATAGGTCTGGAAGCTCGAACCATTGGTGAAAGTGCCGTGAATCTCCGGCCCCTGGATGACGACGTCGCGAACGTGATTCTGATCGACCTCGGTCAAAAGCTGCGAGAACGAGATGTCCTGCGAGGACGCGCGCTGACCAGGATTCTGGAAGAGCGTGAACAATGCCAACAGCAGCAGAACAATAATGACCCAGAGGGCGAAATTGCGCAGATTGGCGTTCATCGATCTTCCTTCGTGGTCGCGCGGATCGCGGCCTTATTTCCTTGGGCAGGCGCGAGGAATCCCCAAAGGAATCCCCTAACGCCGACTGCGTTACAATCTAGGTGCCGCCACGGTCGCTGCCAAGGGAACGACATGGGACTATTTAGCCTATCTTAGCGCGATTCCCGCTCAAATCATGGCGCCGGCAGGGGTGTTTTCCGGGGTGGTTAAGACCGCAAGGCGGATCAGGACTAAGGCTCCCCTCCCGCCTCAGTCCGCCCGCCGGCGGCGGGGAGGTGCCGGCGCGATGTTGATCCGGTCGTCGATCAGGCTGACCAATGCGCCCGCAAGGGTTTGTTTCAGCGGTGGCCGGCGGCTGCGGCCTGCTTCCGCCAGAGCCCGGTCCAAAACCGACAGCAGGGCTTCAACCTTGCCGAGTTCCGCCGGTCCTTCATGGCCGGACCGATCGATCGCACGCAGCAGCAGCCGGAGCCGGACTTCCCCCGGCATTCTTGCAAAAGCCTGGGCATCAAAGGCCTTGGTATCAAGCGGCTTCCCTGATGGCGACGTTCCACGGTGATCCCTGAGCGCCAGATAGCGCTCTGCGCCGTCGACCAGTGTTTCTATCGCCGCATTGGCCCGGGCCAGCCGAGCCGCCAGCCGCGCCAGATTGCGCGCGTCGCCGCCCTCGGCGGCGAGAATGGGCATCACCGCGCGGATGCGCGGCCGGGTAAAATTCACATCGCGGTTGGTCGGATCGTCGGCGAAGGAGATCTTCGCCTTTCTGAGGGTCGCGATGAGCTGCGATTTCGAAACATTCAGAAACGGACGGGCCAGAAGCAGGCCCTCGCGCTCGGTGACCGGCGCCATCGCCGCCAAACCGGCGACGCCGCTGCCGCGAAGCAAGCGCATCAAGAGCGTCTCGGCCTGGTCGTCGCGGGTATGGGCGGTGAGGATATGCGTGGCGCCGTTCTCCCGCGCAGCCTTCGCGAGCAGGCGATAGCGCGCGGCCCGCGCCGCTGCGGGCACACCGGATTTTGGCTTGGCGCCGGTCCAGCGCATCGAGCGATGCGGCAGATCCAGCGCGCGCGCCAGGCG
>JBAVEE010000913.1:0-7965 GCA_049587575.1 Bradyrhizobium sp. | reverse complement strand
CCACATTGTCGAGCACGATACCAAGCGCCACCGTCGCCATCAGCCAGGAGTTCGTACCGCGCGCAACGAACGGCCGGACCGCGATCCGTTCGACAACCAGACCCCAGACCCCGCAAGCCAGCAGCGCCACGGGTATCGCTGCCACCATTGGCCAGCGCAGCCCGACCGCGAGCGCGTGGCAAACCACCGCCCCCAGCATCACTGACGATCCCTGCGCGAAGTTCACCGTGCCGGAGACGGCAAAGGTCAGAGTGAACCCAAGCGCGATGAGGCCGTAGATGCTGCCGAGGCTGAGCCCCGAGACGAGTGCGGTCGCCAGCATGGCTCAGCCCGTGACGGGCTCGATCCTATCGCCGTTATAGCGGACCATGACGTAATCATGTTCATTCAAGGCGTCGTGGTTCTCCTCGGTGAAGGGTTTTGCGTAATTCTTGATCAGCCCCCGGTAGCTCTCGATCCCCAAAAATCCCTCGCGCAGCTTGGATCCCTCGGTCGAGCCTGCCTTGGCAAGCGCGAGCGCGGTCAGCTGCATCGCGTCGTAGGCGTTGGCAACGCCGACCGGCGGCGTGACGTCGCCGGGCCCCTTGACGTCGGGATATTTCTTCATCAGCGCCGCCAACACCCGCTTGCCTACATCGTTTTGCGGTCCGAAGAAGCTGTAGGTCTGGATGAAATGCACTTTACCCGCCCAGGATCCGGCAAGCTCGGGGAAACGCCCGCCGGATATCCCCCAATGCGAGACGACCGGCACCGTCCACGCCGAACGCTGCAGTGATTTGACAACCTGCGCCCCCGGGGCTGCATTGCCGACCAGGATGATCGCGTCCGCGCCGGCTTCGCGCAGGCGCTGCAGCTGCGGCGTCATATCGGCGTCTTTGTCGTCGAACTTTTCCGCGCCAGCGAGCTTGATGCCTGCGGCTTCCGCCGCCGCGGTCAAACCAGACAGGTTGGACTCACCCCAGCCGTTGTTGACCAACATCAAACCCGGCTTCTTTGAGCCGAAGGTCTTCATGGCGTAGTTCATCAACGCGCGATCGACCAGCACGTCCACCGCCGAAACCCGGAAGACGAAGTTTGGATTGGCGCCGTTGCGGGTAATATTTGTCGCGGCGGCCCACACGCCCATGAAGGGCACCTTCGCCGAATTGGCCAGCGGCACAATCGCCAGCGATACCGGACTGTCGATGCCGCCAAAGAGAATGGCGACGCCTTCCTTGTCGATCAGTTCCCGCGCCGCGGTCTGGCCCTTGGCGGGATTCGACTCGTCGTCGCGGCGGACCAGCTCAAGCATCCGGCCACCAAGCACGCCGCCCCTGGCGTTGATCTCGTCGATAGCGATGGTGAGCCCCCGGGTGATCCCTTCGCCTGACTTCGCAGACGCTCCGGAAAGCGCCGCGACCAGGCCGATCTTGACCGGCTCTGCCGCCGTCGCGGGGCGGCCGGCGAGGCTGCCCAGTGCGATGCCGGCGGGAAGAACAAGAGCTTGGCGACGCGTCAGATTTGTCGACATTTGAGCAACTCCCTTGAAATTTCGTTTCGTAGGACCGTTCTGCTGGCGGAGTCCAGCGGCGTTGCCGCCGACTTGTGTCGCGCGGCACTTCGCCCAAGTCGGCTTAGCTTTAAGCAAACGGTATGCCACAACCGTATGGGTCACACCGGTACCCCGGATTGCGGTCGGACTTTGCCGCCGTTGCGTTTCCAAGGTCTTCTCGAATGCATTCTTCCGCAGAATACGGAGCGTACTTCGCATTTTTCCAGACCGGGAGGCCCACACCGCAGATACTGCCGCCCCTGAGGCACGCTGCACAAATTGTAATCGCATGGGCCAGGGTCCTTCGACCCGGATCCCCTTAAACCATTCTGGTCGATGCCCTCGCGTCCGCAGAGCTGGCCGCCACAATGCGCTGCATCATCGCGATGAAGCGCTTCTGCTCCGCCTTGCTCAAATCCGCCACGGTCTCTCGGTGGGCAGCCCGCGCCGACGCCTCCATCCGGCCCAGCAGGTTTGCGCCAGCCTTCGTCAGCCGGCACAGCCGCGCGCGGTGATCCCGACGATCGACAGCGCGTTCGATAAATTTGCGGGATTGCAAGCGCTTAAGCGCGCCGGTGGTAGTTGTGCGATCCAGGGCTACGTCGGCGGCCAGCGTGGTCTGGTCCGCGGTTCCACGGCGCGCCAGCGCGGACAGAAGGCTGTATTGCAGCGGGGTGACATCGAAGCGGGCACATTTCTTCTGGAACAGCGCGACGTGGATCTGGTGCAGCCGCCGAATCAGAAATCCCGGCCGTCGACCGAGCGGCCAGGATTCACGGCCTTTGTGCGATGCCTTCTTGGTCATATTCAACCCCGTTGTCCTCTTCCGCGCTGCACGATTTTTATGCACTCCAGGGTACGCCATTTGATGTAGAAATTGCGAAGCATACTTCGTATTTCGCCGGGCGTTTGCCCCGGCGTCAAGATGGGAGACCGGCGATGTCCGTCAGCACCACATTCGACCTGCTGCTGCGTGGGGGGCGCGTGATCGATCCGGCGTCCGGCATCGACGGCTTGAGGGATGTTGCCATCCGCAACGGCAAGATTGCCGCGGTTCAATCCGACATTCTGCCGACCAGCGCCAGAGAGATCGTCGATGTCACCGACAAGATCGTGCTGCCCGGACTGATCGATACCCATGCGCATGTCTATCAATATGTGACGGGCCGCTTCGGTGTGAATGCCGACATGGTCGGTGTCCAGTCCGGTGTCACGACGCTGGTCGATCAGGGCGGACCGTCCTGCATGACCCTGCCGGGCTTCCGGCACTTCATCGCGGAAAGGTCCAGGTCGCGGACCTACGCCTTTCTCTCGGCCTATCTGGTGGGAGGGCTGGAGGGGCACTATTACCCCAACCTCTACAGCCCCGACTGCGTCGATATCGACGCCACCGTGAAGGCGGCGAAGGCCAACCGCGACCTTGTTCGCGGCATCAAGGCCCATGCCGAAATCGGCGGCTTCGCGCGCTGGGGCATCCGCGTGATCGAGATGGCGGCCGAAATCGGACGCCGTGCCGACTTGCCGGTCTATGTGCACTTCGGGCAACTGTGGGGTCTGCCGGAGAGCGGCAGCAATGGTGAAGACGTCGATACGATTTTGGAGCGGGTGATTCCCTTGCTTCGTTCCGGCGATATCCTGGCCCATCCGTTTACACGTCACCCCGGCGGTTTCGTCAATCGCCAGGGCGACGTGCATCCCGTGATCCAGGCGGCGCTCGACAGGGGATTGAAGGTCGACGTCGGCCACGGCAGCCACTTCTCCTATCGCCTTGCCCGCAAGGCGATAGCCGCCGGCATCATTCCGAACACGCTGGGAGCCGATATCCACGGTTACAACACGCATGTGCCGGCACCGGCCGGAACGCCCGACGTGCATGCCGACGACGAGAACCATCCTTTCGCGGGCCAGGCCAAATTCAGCCTGGTGCAGGCGATGAGTTCGATGATGGCGCTAGGCCTGACGCTGAAGCAGGTGGTGCCGATGGTGACCTCGCATCCGGCCGAAATGCTCGGGCTTTCGGATGTCATCGGCGCGTTGCGGCCCGGCATGGATGCCGACGTCACGGTACTTGACGAGAAGCGCGGGCGTTACATCTTGCGCGACAACGAGAAGACGGAAGTGGTTGCCGACAGCTTGTTGCAACCGGCGTTCTGCTTGCGCGCGGGCGAGCGCCATGACGCGACCGCTCCAATCTTGCCGCATGCCGTGGCCGCCTAGCCGCCCGCGGCGGGTTCGCGTGGCGACGGCCGTTAGCTGCTTCGGCCGGGTATTTACTTCCGCGGCCGGCGCCCGCTTTGCAAAGGCGAGCCCCTGTGAATCGGCCGTACTACGAAGCAGGCTTGCGAGTTTGAGCGCTTCGTTACGCTCCGGACCCGGGGGCAACAAGCGGGCCGGCTCCAATGTCTCAGTCGCGCGGCCGGTTTAACTCAATTGTACACATTCATTTGTATGCAAATAAATAATCCGGCTTGATCCCGGCGTCCAGCCGCGCGCAAAATGCCGCCAGCTGCCTGCGAAGGCGTCGAACAAGAAGGTAAAACCGATGGCCCACGATGAGCCCCAGGCAGCCGGCCCGACCAAACTCGTCATCCGCAATATCGGGCTGCTGCTCTCGGGCGCGCTGGAGAAGCCGATCCTGGACGCCGACACCATCGTTGCCGTCAACGGCAAGATCACGGCCATCGGGCGCGCCAGGGATGTCGATACCGAGGGCGCCACCACCATCGTCGACGCCAATGGCACGACCGTGGCGCCCGGCCTGATCGACAGCCATGTTCATCCCGTCGCCGGTGACTGGACGCCGCGGCAGAACCAGATCGGATGGATCGACAGCTTCCTGCACGGCGGCGTCACCACCATGATCTCGGCGGGCGAGGTTCACATGCCCGGCCGGCCGCGCGACGTCGTCGGGCTCAAGGCGATGGCGATCTTTGCCCAGCGCGCGTTCTGGACGCTTCGGCCCGGCGGCGTGAAGGTTCATGCCGGCGCGCCCGTGATCGAATGCGAAATGGTCGAGGACGATTTCAGGGAACTGGCCGCGGCCGGCGTCAAGCTGCTCGGCGAAGTCGGGCTCGGCGGCGTCAAGGACGGCCCGACCGCGCGCAAGATGGTCGGATGGGCGCGCAAATATGGCATCCAGAGCACGATCCACACCGGCGGCCCGTCGATTCCCGGCTCCGGCCTGATCGACAAGGATGTGGTACTGGAAGCCGACACCGATGTGATCGGTCACATCAACGGCGGTCACACGGCGCTACCCGACGACCAGATCAGGTGCATCTGCGAGGGCTGTAAGCGCGGCCTCGAGCTGGTTCACAACGGCAACGAACGTTCGGCGCTTTACACCTTGCGCGTCGCCCGCGAGATGGGCGACCTCAACCGCGTCATTCTCGGTACCGATTCACCGGCCGGCTCCGGTGTGCAGCCGCTCGGCATTCTGCGGATGGTGTCGCTGCTGTCGTCGCTCGGCGAGGTCCCTGCGGAACTCGCGTTCTGCTTTGCCACCGGCAACACTGCCCGAATGCGCGCGCTCGACTGCGGCCTGATCGAGGTCGGACGCTCGGCCGACTTCGTCATCATGGACAAGGCGCAACATTCCGCCGGCAAGAACATCCTCGACAGCGTGCAGCTCGGCGACCTGCCCGGCATCGGCATGACCATCATCGACGGTATCGTGCGCACCCAACGCAGCCGCAACACGCCGCCGGCAACCAAGGTGCCGGAGATTGTTGGACGCTGATCCCTTTCGCCAGCGACGACGATGAGCGCCTCGCGCTCGCACACGATAAACTCGCGCCGATTCCATTTCAAACAACCAGGACGCAAGATGTCCTTAGGACATCATCGCGAGCGACCACTCAGCAAGGTAGCGCCCAAGCAAAAGCCCCGGAAGATGCCGGGGCTTAAGTTTGCCGGAGATTAGAGAGAATCAGTACCGCGCGACAACCGGGCCGCCAAAGCGGTAGTTCAAGCGAACGAGACCCATATCGACGTTCTGGCTGATGTGATCAATCGAAGTCAAAGCGCCTGTAAAATCCGTGAAGCCGATGTCACGCCCGCCCAGGAAGATGTGGTTGTATTCGACGCCCAGCGTCCAGTTCGGCGCGAAGCCGTATTCAAGACCGGCTCCAATCGTGCCGCCCCAACGGGTTTCGCTGGCGGCGTCGTTAATCAAGCCATTCACAACAGAGCTGGTGTTGTACTTGTCGTTGACAACCGCGGCGCCGCCCTTGACGTAAAACAGGGTGTTATTCCACGCGTAGCCGATCTGAGCGGTGAACAGACCAAACGCATCGATCTTCGAGGTGTCCACGAGACCAGGAATGGACAAGTTGATGTTGGAGCCATTGAAGTCAGCCCAGTTGCCCTGCGCTTCCAGACCAACCACCCAATTGCTCATTTGCCAGCGATAGCCGATCTGACCACCGACCGTGGCGCCGGTCGCGTCATGGCAACCCTCGTCACCGGGGATGAGATCCCAGCAGTTGTGGCTTGAGCCGCCGCCGGCGTTGAGACCGATGTAGAAGCCGCTCCAATTGTACATGGGCTCCATGATCGGGGGCGGAGCCTTGGTGTATGGCCGCGCAGCAAGATCAGCGGCCGAAGCGGGAGCACCGATGCCCAATGCAACGAGACCGACAGCACCCAGCAAAAATCTCTTCATAATATTACCTCCATCTTCGTCGTCGCGTCTGGTGATTTATCTGAAACGAAAAATACGCCCGCGACCGCCGATAACCGTGTTGCAAACAGATATCTGCTTGAGTCCAATTCCATCCACGAGTTGGAGCTTACGCGATTAGGGCCCGAGGTTGCGTATCCCTAATGCAACAACGCAGTTTTCAAATATGACCAGAAAATGGCATCTGATCGCAGAGGGTCAGGTTTGCTGACCTTCCAAGGCAGATGCCTGGCGATTGGAAACCGCTCAAATCAATCAGGTTGGTCGAAGTCAAACTCAAACACTTGCTGTGAAGACCACCACATTGTCCGACGCCAAAATGAGCGGATCAGGTGTCCGTCAGCTTTCAGCGCGAAAGCCCCCAATTGCCGAACGAGGCGCCGGGCCT
This sequence comes from Bradyrhizobium sp., assembly GCA_049587575.1. Classification (GTDB taxonomy): domain Bacteria; phylum Pseudomonadota; class Alphaproteobacteria; order Rhizobiales; family Xanthobacteraceae; genus Bradyrhizobium. Next base: position 1,365 of record JBAVEE010000913.1, on the reverse strand, counting down.
GAGCGGCGTCTTGTCGCCGTCTTCCTTGAACGCGAAGGTCAAGCCGGCCCTGATCTCGTTCACGGGGCGTCCGTTGACCAGCGCATAGCGAAGCGCGGCATCGAAACTGAGATCGTTCTCAACTTGCCAGATGCCCCCGACGAGAACCGAACGGGTCTCGGTCTGCGTCCAAACCTTGTCGTAAAACATCTCAAGGACTGGACGGACTTTCCAGCTTGACGGTCCCTCGAGGATAACATCGAGGAATGCCTCGCCATGCTGATCGCGGGTGAGGTTGGCTTCGACGTTGAAATGCGCGGTCCCCCAGTTCCATCGCTCCGACACGATTCCGGCCCAACTAAAACCCACTCCGGAATCGGCATTGATGCCGGGCAGCAGCGGTCCGAATTCCGTGGCGATGCTGATGCCGGATTGGCCCTGGAGCACGCCTGGCTGGATCACATATTTGAGGAACGCGGCGGTTGCCGCGACGCTGGCCGGACCGCTTGGAGAAATCGGCGTCATCATCTCGGTTTGAAACACCGCCTCCCAGCGATCGGCGAAACCATAATTGTATACGACGAAGGGCGCGACCGCAGCCGATTGCGATCCCGTTCGCTGCCAACCGAACGGCTGAAGCTCGACCTCGGTTTCGTTCACGCCGGCAACCGCGGCGTCGGTGCCGTCGAAAGGCCGATAGGCCAAAGCAGGCCTCGCGTAAACGCAGAGCGCAAGCATAGCTGTCCAGGCCGCTGCACCGAAAAAGCGAACTCGGGAACCTTTCAATACCTCAGTCCCTTTCACCGCGACATTCGCCAGGGCGAGCGATCCGGCCACGACTCCAGCGCCGCCTTCGCCCACTCGGTGGATTTATCCGTATGGCAGAGGTTGCAGGCATTTGGAATCTTCAACGCGTCGGTATCGCCCGGCGTGACGAAGTGAAAGGTGTGACTTCGAACATTCTGGTCGGCAACCGTCTGTTCGATCTTCGGCATATGACAGGCGATGCACTCGTTGCCCGGACTGCCAGCCTTATGATGGGTATGCGCTTCAACTGTGGGCGCGTGCGGACCTGCCTGGGCATTTGGGCCGTGGCAGTCGAGGCACAGCGCATTGCCGGGCTTGCGTACCATCGCGGCATTTTCGGTGCCATGCGGATCGTGGCAGGAAAAACATGTGACGCCGCGGGCGTACATCAGGCTTTGGGCGAAATCGTTGCCCTGCATCCGGTTCTTGTGGGCGGTGCCGTCCGGAAAGTGGGTGAAGGTGAGGTCGCCCAGCTTGTGCTCTTCGAGCTTCCAGTAGTCGGCGAGGTTCTTGCCGACATCGAAGCCTACCGGCCAATCGTAATACTTTCCCTCGATCGGATTCTTCAGCGGCTGGCCC
>JBAVEE010000912.1:0-2466 GCA_049587575.1 Bradyrhizobium sp. | reverse complement strand
ACCACGATCTCGGAGACCTACAAGAACGATCCGCAGGGGCTGACGGCGCTGATGAACCGGTTCCTGACGCCGCTGACCAATGCGATCCTGGCGCGCAAGGGCACCATCGACAAATATATGGGCGACGCCATCATGGCGTTCTGGAACGCGCCGCTCGACGACAGGGAGCATCAGCTCAACGCCTGCGAAGCCGCGCTGGACATGCTGGAGCGGATCGACGTCCTCAACAAGGAGCGCGAGATCGAGTCCCGGAACGGCGGTCCCACTTTTATCCCGATCAATGTCGGGGTCGGCCTGAACACCGGGACCTGCGTGGTCGGCAACATGGGCTCCAATCTGCGCTTCGACTATTCGGTGCTTGGCGACAGCGTCAATCTGGCGTCGCGGCTGGAGGGGCAATCCAAGGAATACGGATTTCCGATCATCGTCGGCTCCAAGACCGCGCTCGCGGTCAAGGACAGGTTCGCGATTCTCGAGCTCGATTTCATCATGGTCAAAGGCAAGAAGGAGCCGGAGGTCATCTACGCCATCGCCGGCCGCGAGGACACCGCCCAGTCCGGCCGCTTTCAGCGCCTGCGCAATCTCACCATCGAGATGCTCGCCTGCTATCGCGGCCGTGACTGGGACGGCGCGCTCGCGGCGATCGAACGCGGTCGCCTGACCGACGACGCCCATACCCTGCAGCTACTCTATAATCTGTATGAAGTGCGCATTCTCGGCTATCGGAAAACTCCGCCGCCGGAAGACTGGAACGGCGCCTTTGCGCTGCTGACGAAGTAGCAAACGAATTTTCGTCGGGTGGGCAAAGCCAAGCGTGCCCACCATTCAAAGATGACGATCCAGATCTAGATGGTGGGCACGGCGCAAAGCGTCTTTGCCCACCCTGCCATCTGTTGGCGAAGTCTGGCGCCTCCGAAACCGTCATCACCCGCGAATGCGGGTGATCCAGTATTCCAGAGCATCAGTGACGCGGCCGAAACGCCGCGGCGTGCTGGATACTCCGCTTTCGCGGAGTATGACGGCTTGTGGGAGCGGATGGACCGCGCCCCGAAACGCTCATGTCTTTACTCCACCCCGATCGTGGTCAGGTCCTGGAACCAGTGCTGCGCCTGCACGAATTTCTTGATCCTGGGGGAGAGCGCGTGCGGATTGGTGTCGTGCACCACCCACACCAGCGCGGCGTCATCGACGATCAGTGCATGGGCCTGCGCGATCAGATCGTCCTGCTTCTTGATATCGAAGGTTTGCTTGGCTTCGCTGATCAACGCATCGACCTTCGGGTTCTTGTATCCGCCCCAGTTCACCCCGACCGGCGCCACCTGATCGGAGGCGAAGAAGCGGACGATCGCATAGAGCGGGTCGGAGGTCACATAGGCGACATTGTTGGCGGTGATGCCGGCGTTCATTTCATCCGCCGCACCCTTGCGCCAGTGCGTGTAGAGCGTCTCCAGCTCGACCACCTTGAAGTCGATATCGATGCCGATTTCCTTGAAGCTTTGCTGCAGGAATTCGTTCATCGGCAGCGACAGCATTTGCCCGGTGCCGCCTTGCGCGATGATGAACGTGGTCTTCAGCGGCTTTTCCTTGGAGTAGCCGGCCTCCTCGACGAGTTTCCTGGCGGCTGCGAGATCGTATTTGATGTCGAAGGTCGGCTTGCCGAACCACGGGCTCGAGGGGTCGACCTGGCCCTTGGCAGGTTTGGCAAGACCGTTCATCAGTCCGACCACGCCGTCGCGATCGATCGCGAGGTTGAGCGCCTTGCGCAGGCGGATGTCGGTCCAGGGCGAACCGGGCAGCACGCTGAGATGATAATTCCATACATGCGGGGTGATATTGTCGACGATCCGCATGCCCGCCGATTTCAGCTGCGGCACCGCGTCGGGCGCGGGCGTTTCGATCAGATCGACTTGCCCGGCGAGCAGCGCATTGGTCCGGGTCAGCGCTTCCGGCATCGGAATCAGGACCAGTCTGTCGACTTTCGCGATCCGCTTCTTGTCCCAGTAATCCGGATTCTTCGAGAGTTCAGCCAGTTCGCGTGGCACCAGTTTTGTCAATTTGAACGGTCCGGTTCCGGACGGCTGGCTCGCGAATTTGTCCCAGTCCTTGCCGAGCTTTTCGTACTGCGCCGGGCTCGAGATCAGGAACCAGAGCATCTGATACGGGAAGAACGAGTCGACGGTCTTGGTGGTAATCTCTACCGTCGAGTCGTCGATCTTGGCGTAGCTCGCAACCGACGGCAGGCGGGTTTTCACCTGCGCGCTCTGGCGCTTGTCGAACTGCGGGGCCTTGTCATTGAGGACCTTGTCGAGGTTCCAGATCACCGCATCGGCATTGAAGTCGCTGCCGTCATGGAACTTGACGCCCTGCCGTAGCGTGAACCGCCATTTGGTCTTGTCCTTGTCATCGACTTTCCACTCGGTGGCGAGGCCGGGCACCAGTTTGCCCGGCCGGTCCGACACATCCATT
>JBAVEE010000911.1:0-2936 GCA_049587575.1 Bradyrhizobium sp. | reverse complement strand
ACGATGAGGTGCGGTTCCTCCGTTCATGGATCGAAAAGCCGCTTCACATGGGCGCCGTGATGCCTTCGGGACGGGTGCTGGCGCGCACCATGGCGCAGTATGTCGATATCGATTCCACCGGCCCGGTCGTCGAGCTTGGGCCGGGCACCGGTGCGATCACCAGCGCGCTGATCGAGCGCGGCGTCGATCAGAAGCGCCTGGTATTGGTCGAATATAATCCGGGCTTCTGTGCGCTGCTGCGCGATCGTTATCCGCACGCCAAGGTGGTGCAGGGCGACGCCTATACGTTGCGCGACTCGCTCTGGAGCGTGCTGAGCACGCCGGCATCCGCCGTTGTGTCCGGGCTGCCGCTCGTCACCAAGCCGATGCTGACGCGCCTGAAACTGATCCGCGATGCCTTTCTGGCGCTGGCGCCGGGCGCGCCATTCGTGCAGTTCACCTATTCGGTCGCGCCGCCGATCCCGAAGTCGCTGCCGGGCGTCTCCACGGAAGCTTCCGAGCGGATCTGGATGAACCTTCCGCCGGCCCGCGTCTGGGTGTATCGGAAGGACTGAGCCGTCCGCCTTTCGCCGCGCGGAGGGTTCGTCCTGAACCGATTTAAACCATGTCCGCGCTGAAAATTCTCGTGATCCCCGGTTCGCTTCGCACCGGCTCGCTCAATGCGAGGCTGGCGGCGGCGGCCGCGCATCAGTTCGCGCAAGCCGGCGCCGAGGTCTCGCGCATATCGCTCGCGGATTTTCCGCTGCCGATTTACGATGGCGACCTGCAAACCAGATCGGGCGTGCCGAAGAACGCGGTCAATCTCAAGCGTATGATCGGTGTCCATCACGGCGTCCTGATCGTAACGCCGGAATACAATGCATCCGTGCCGCCGCTGGTCAAGAATGCCATCGACTGGGTGACGCGCGTCCAGGACCCGCACGAAACCCGCGGCGAGGTGTTTCGCGGGCGCGCGTTTGCGATCGCGGCGGCGTCGGAAAACCGGCTCGGCGGAACGCGATCGCTGGCGGCGCTGCGGCTGATCCTGTCCGCCTGCCATGCGGTGGTGATTCCGAACCAGCTTGCGCTGCCGTTCGCGTCGGAAGCCTATGATGATATGGACAGGTTGAAGCATCCGGCCGATATCGAGGCGCTCGGCGCGCTGGTGCGGCAGTTGATCGACGTCTCCCAACGCATGATGTGAGGTGACATGCAGCCGTCAACCATCGTTCCCCGCGACCGATTGATCGTGGCGCTCGACCTGCCGGGGGTCGCGCCTGCGGAAGCGATGATTGCCCGGCTCGGCGACAGCGTGACGTTTTACAAGATCGGCTATCAGCTCGCTTATGCCGGCGGACTATCGCTGGTCCGTCAACTCAACGAGGCCGGCAAGAAGGTATTCGTCGATCTCAAGCTGCACGACATCGGCAACACGGTGGCGCGCGGCGTCGAGAGCCTCGCTGCCCTCGGCGCGGCATTCCTGACCGTGCATGCCTACCCGCAGACCATGAAGGCGGCGGTCGAAGCGCGCGCGGGCTCGGGCCTGAAAATCCTCGCCGTCACCGTGCTGACTTCCTACGACGATGGCGATCTGCAGGCCGCGGGCTATCGCCTTTCCGTCTCCGATCTGGTCGAGGCCCGCGCCCGGCAGGCAAAGGCGCTCGGCGTCGATGGGCTGGTGTGCTCGCCGGAAGAATCCGCGGCCTTGCGCAAGATCGTCGGTCACGGCATGAGCCTGGTGACCCCCGGCATCCGGCCGGCGGGCGCCGCGAGCGGCGACCAGAAGCGCATCATGACCCCGGCGCGCGCCATTGCGGCAGGCTCGGATTACCTGGTGGTCGGGCGGCCGGTGCTGGAAGCCGCCGATCCCAAAGCGGCGGCCGAGGCCATCCAGGCCGAGATCGCGCAGGCGCTGGGCTGAACAACAAGGAGAAAGACAGATGGCGAAGGGCTACTGGATCGCGCGCATCGATGTTCACAACGTGGAAGGCTACCAGGAATATGTCGCGCAGAACGGCGCGGTGTTTGCGAAATACGGCGCCAGGTTTCTGGTGCGCGGCGGCAAGCACGTGCCCAAGGAAGGCTCGTCACGCTCGCGCAACGTGGTGCTCGAGTTCAAGGATTATGAGACCGCGATCGCCTGCTATAATTCACCCGAATATGTCCGGCTGGTCGCGCTTCGCAGTCCGCATTCCGAAGGCGATCTCGTGATCATCGAAGGCTATGACGGGCCGCAGCCTGGCGCCTGATTGGTTGCCGGAACTGGCTGCCCCGGTTATACGGCTTGGGTGAGGTCTGAAGAATGTCCGACATGCGCTTGATCGTCGCGGGAGCCGGCGGCCGGATGGGCCGGGCGCTGACCCGCGTCATCTCCGAGACCACAGGCGCGGTGCTGGCCGGGGCGCTGGAGGCGCCCGGTTCCGAATTGCTGGGCAGGGATGCCGGCGTGCTCGCGGGCCTGCCCGCCAACGGCGTCGAACTGTCGGCGGATCTTTGGACGATGTCGGCGAATGCGGATGGCATTCTCGACTTCACGGTGCCCGGCGCGACCATCGCCAATGTAGCCATCGCCGCCGAGCGCGGGATCATTCACGTCATCGGCACCACCGGGCTCTCGGGGTCGGACGACGCCGTCATCAAGAGCGTCACCTCGCGCGCTGTCGTGGTCAAGTCGGGCAACATGAGCCTCGGCGTCAACCTGCTGGCGGCGCTGGTGAAGCGGGTGGCGCAGTCGCTGGACGAGGGCTTCGACATCGAAATCCTGGAGATGCATCACCGCGCCAAGATCGATGCGCCGTCGGGCACGGCCTTGATGCTGGGCGAGGCCGCCGCCGCCGGCCGCAAGATCGCGCTCGACGCGCATTCGGCGCGCGGACGCGATGGCGTCACCGGCGCGCGCCAGACCGGCGACATCGGCTTTGCCTCCTTACGCGGCGGCACCGTCACCGGCGATCACA
>JBAVEE010000910.1:0-2337 GCA_049587575.1 Bradyrhizobium sp. | reverse complement strand
GGCCAACCGCGCGCGCGGCCAGGGCGGCCGCGGCGGACAGGCCGGCGGCGGATTCAACGAGAGCCAGTCGCCATTTTCCTCACGGAGCGACGTCGGCGGCTTCGCGCGCGGCAAGCGCGGCCCGATGGTGATCGAAGGCGAACTGATCGCGAAATCCACCGGCACCGCCTCGGAATTTTCGCTGGACGACCGGGTGTTTCACCAGAAATTCGGCTACGGCAACGTCGTGAAGATCGACGGCAACAAGCTCACCATCGCGTTCGAGAAGGCCGGCGAGAAGAAGGTGGTCGACAGTTTTGTCGAGCGGGTGTGAGTCCCCCGACACCGGCCCGGATCATGAGCTGACGAGCCCGGAGCGATGGGGAATGTTGCGCTGCAACAATCCTGTAAATGATCCGGAAACTAACCGAATCCACCGCATTTGAGCGAATTCTGATCGACAATACTTCTCCGCCGCATTTACCGAAAACTTGCGCGTGCCCTGTATCATCCTTCCCAGATACCGTTGGTCGGCATTCAGATGCCACTCAGGGCTGCCAAAATGAGTTTGCAATTCCGGACTGCCAAAAAGACCGAGGACAAATCATTCCTCCGGGATCTCGACGAGGCGGTTTCGCGCGGAACACCCGAGAGCCGCGCCCGGGCGCTCTGGCACACCACCGATCTGATGATCACCGGCGGGTATAGCGAAGACGAAATCTGGACCTTTGGCGAGGTGATCGGGCGCCTGGCCGATGAGATCGAAGTTGCGGCCCGTGCGCAGCTTGCCCAGCGGCTGGCCCGCTTCGATCGTGCCCCCGTCAATATCGTGCACAAGCTTGCCTTCGACGACTCGATCGAGGTTGCGGGTCCGGTCCTGCGGGAATCCACGCGGCTCGAGCCTTACGCGCTGGTAGCCAACGTCTGTACCAAGAGCCAGACCCATATGCTCGCGATCTCGAAACGGGAATCGATCGAGGAGAGGGTCACCGACGTGCTGGTGACGCGCGGCGATCAGGAAGTGGTGAACTCGGTTGCACAGAACACCGGCGCGCGCTTTTCGGACTTCGGCTTTCTGCACATGATCCAGCGGGCGGAGGGCGATTCCATCCTCGCCACGCAACTCGGTCTGCGCAAGGACATCCCCAGGCACATTTTCCAGCAGCTGATCGCAAAGGCGTCGAACGACGTGAAGCATCGGCTCGAACGCGAGCGTCCGGACATGGCCGGGCAGATTCAGTCGTCGGTGACCGATGTCGCGGGCGCGCTGCAGTCCAAATTCGGCCCGGTCTCGCGAACCCATTTTGTCGCAAAGCGGGTGGTGGCGACGCAGCATCGGCTGGGCAACCTGAACGAGAGCAGCATCTCCACCTATGCCCAGTCCCACAGGCTCGACGAGGTCACGATCGGGCTGTCCCTGCTATGCGCGTTGCCGGGTGACGTGATCGAACGCGCGCTGTTCGACAAGAACCGGGAAATGCTGCTGATCCTGGCCAAGGCCCTCGACTTCTCGTGGCAGACGACAATGTCGCTGCTGTTTCTCGGCGCCAAGGATCACCGCATCACCGCGCTGGATTTGAAAGACCTGGAGAACGAGTACGGCCGCCTCAACATCGAGACGTCGCGCAGCGTTCTGGCCTTCTATCAGTCCCGCAAGAACGGCGCGGGAGCGGATTCCGGCGTGAAGCGGCAGCCCGCGCTCGCGGCGCCATAAGTGGGGACAACGAGCATGAACGCGATCACATTTGGCAAAGGCGTGCCCGTATTCGGCAAAGCCGCCGCCGGAGGCTTCGGCAGGAAAGGCGATACTGCGCACCGGGACGACGAAGCCCCCAAGCAGGATGGGGCGCTGGATGCGGCCCGGACCGTGCTCGAGGCCGCGACCGATCTTCGGGACGAAGCGACGGCCGAAGTCTGCCGGCGGGTCATCGAGGCGAGCCTGAACGGGAGGCAGCCCTCCACATCCGATCTGCACGCCATCAGCAAGTATTTCCAGTAGCCGAACCCGAACGCCCCGCCCACCCCGCTGAACTCAATTCCCGAACAAAACTATTTCTCGCCGAGGACATCTCCGAACAGCACCCAGGATTTTCCGTCAAACCGCGCCATCTGAATCTGGCGGATCGGCGTGACGTTGCGCGGGTCGGTATGGATCCTGATTCCCGGAAGCAGCATCGGCATTGCAACGCCGTTCAGCGACGTCGCCTGCCTGATGATATTGTCGCGGGAAAGATCGTCACCGCAATTTTGCAGCACCAAAGCCATGATCTGCGCCGCAGTATAGCCCTGCACATTGTACAGATCGCCGGTCGAGGCGTTCGGCTGGTATTTCTTCATCCATGCGAGCCAGTCCTTGAG
>JBAVEE010000909.1:0-1604 GCA_049587575.1 Bradyrhizobium sp. | reverse complement strand
GCATCGGCGCATCGAATGCGATGCGCAGCGGCGTGGCGATGCGGTGGCCGCCGGGACGCAAAACCAGCGCCAGCAATTGCACCAGCCCGGCGATCCCGACCGTGGCGGCGATCGCCAGCGCGGCATGCGCCGCATCCGTCTGCCGGAAGATCAGCGCGATCATCACCGCGATCAGCGCGATGTTGAACAGCAGCGGCGCGAACGCCGTCAGCGCGAAGCGCCGTTGCGCGTTCAGCAGCGCCATCATCACCGTGGTGGGGCCCGCGAAGGCGAGGTAAGGCAGCATCAGGCGGGCGTCGTCGACGGCGAGCCGCAGCGTGTCGTGTCCGGCAAAGCCCGGCGCCAGCGCGGCAATGAGATAAGGCATCGACAGCGCGATCACGGCCGCGGCCAGAATCAGCGCCGCACTGACGGTGCCGAGCACGCGGCCGGCGAACGCGGTCGCCGCTTTCGGGCCTTCGCTCTCGCGCACCCGCAGCCAGGCCGGCACCAAAGCGGCGTTCAGCGCGCCCTCCGTCAACTGCCGCCGCACCACATTGACAAGCTGGAACGCCACCAGGAACGCGTCGGCGACCGGCCCCGCGCCGAGCAGCGCGGCGATCATGGCGTCGCGCAGAAAGCCGAGCAGCCGCGAGGCCAGCGTGCCGGCGGAGACGGTGAGGAAGGAGCGGATCATGCAGGCGTTCTATAACACCGCCGCTTGCTGGCGAAGGGCCGATCGTGATAGGTCGCTGCACCCGATTTAACCGGCCTGGAGCGGATTTTCCGCGCCATTGCAATGGCCCTGACAGGACCGATAGATGACTTCAGCGAAATACGACGTTCTCGGGATCGGCAATGCGATTTTCGACGTGCTGGTGCAGACCGACGAGGGATTCCTGGCCGCGCACGGCATGACCAAGGGCGGCATGGCGCTGATCGACGAGGCCCGCGCCACGGCGATCTACCGCGACATGGGGCCGGCGACCGAGATGTCCGGCGGATCGGCGGCCAACACCATTGTCGGCGTCGCCGGTCTCGGCGCCCGCGCCGCCTATGTCGGCAAGGTCAGGGACGACCAGATCGGCCGGCTTTACACCCACGACATCCGCGCCGCGGGGGTGGCGTTCGAGACCCGGCCGGCGGCGGACGGCCCGGCGACCGGCTGCTCCTACATCCTGGTGACCCCGGATGGCGAGCGCACCATGAACACCTATCTCGGCGCGGCGCAGGACCTCGGCCCCGCCGATATCGACGCCGCGGAGGTCGCGGCCTCGGCGCTGCTTTATCTCGAGGGCTATCTCTGGGATCCCAAAAACGCCAAGGAAGCCTTCGTCAAGGCCTCTGGAATCGCGCATGGCGCGGGCCGCCAGGTGGCGCTGACGCTGTCGGATTCGTTTTGCGTCGATCGCTACCGCGGCGAATTTCTCGAGCTGATGCGAAACGGCACGGTCGACCTGGTGTTCGCCAACGAGGCCGAGCTGCATTCGCTGTACCAGACCTCGGAGTTCGAGGGCGCGCTGAAGCAATTGCGCGCCGATGCCGGACTCGCGGTGGTGACGCGCAGCGAGAAGGGCTGCGTGGTGGCGGCGAAGGACGGCGTCACCGCGGTGCCGGCGTTTCCG
>JBAVEE010000908.1:0-4764 GCA_049587575.1 Bradyrhizobium sp. | reverse complement strand
CGACGCAACGCAGCGTCGCCGATCAGTTCGCAGCCGAAGGCTCTTCCGTGTTTCCGACCGAGACCGAGGCAGTTACCGCGTTGCATCAGTTTTTGGCGCATCGCGAATTGATGGCGCGGACGCTCGCGCGCAGAGCCCGGCACCGCAGGGTCAGTCCGCCGCAGATTTCATCGGCTGCGACGACGATGCTGAACGAGGCCGACAGCCTCGCCTTGCTGGCGGCGCGCGGCATTGCGGTGGTGCCGCACCGGCTGTGCCGGTCGCGCGCCGAGGCGATCGCGGCGTTCGAGACCATCGGCGGTCCGGTCGTGGTCAAGGGATGTTCAGCCGATATTGCGCACAAGTCGGAGCTTGGCCTGGTGAAGCTCGGTGTTGCGAGCCGCGAGGAGGCCGGCGAAATCTGGGCGCAGATGGAAGGCATCATCCGCACGCGCGGTGCGCGGTTCGACGGCGTCATCGTCGCTGCGATGGCGGGCGGCCGGCGCGAGATCATGATCGGCGCGCATCGCGATCCCGTGTTTGGCCCTGTGGTGGCGGTCGGCGACGGCGGAAAATATGTCGAGATTTTTCGCGATACCGCGCTGCTGCTCCCGCCATTTTCGAAAGACGACGCCAGGGAGGCGCTCGGCAAATTGCGGATCGCGCCCTTGTTCGCGGGCGTACGCGGCGAGCCGCCGATGGATGTCGACGCGCTCTGCGACGCGGTGTTGCGGGTGGGCGAGTTGATGCTCGATCCCGCCGCGAAAGTGATGAGCCTCGATCTTAATCCGGTGCTGCTCGACAGCGCGGGCAAAGGCTGTGTTGTCGTGGATGCCGTGGTGTTTTCGTCACCCTGAGGTGCGCTTGGGCGAGCCTCCAGGGGTGCGAGCGCTGGCGCGCGTTGCTGTCTTTCGAGACGCAGCGCGGGAGCGCGGCTCCTTTAGGATGGCGGGAATATCTGAGGCTGCTGCCACCTTCTTTTTCCGGCTGCGCCGTCGTCACCGCCAATAAAAGATGAAACTGGCGATGACCAGCATGGCCGTCACCGCCAGCATCCGCGCAAGCGCTTCCGAGGCCGCCCTCTTGGTGGCTTCCTTCATGCAGTTCTCCCTGGCGCATGATCCGCCAAAGTGTGAGCGGTTTGGCGATAAGATCATGCATCTCTTATGACGCCCGCGAGCGCGCTCTCGGGCGCGATTCCCCGATGCCCGCAAAGGCCCGACGTCCTGATCTTGCTCTACTCGGAACACCCCTCGACGAGTATTCGCTTTGACGAGTCCCCACTCAGCGAATATCGACCGTGCCAAGGTCGAACAGCAATGCGGCGGCAATTTGGCTCGCCTGCAGCCGGTTTATGCGCGCGGCGGGGATTTTTGGAAGCGAATTTCTGGCATGTGGCGTGGTCGTTGGCCGGCGCAAGCCGTTGATCCCCGGGTTGGCGCCGGATACGCTTTCGGATGAAGCCCGCCAGACGATAAGGCGGTTCGCATAATACTCGGAAACCCCCAAGGTGAATGATGGCGCGCATCGACTATTGCGATACTTCCAAATCGAACGAACGCACCCGCGAAATTCTCGGCAAGAACCGCAACGCCAACATCTTCCGGATGATGGCGCACTCGCCGAGCTATTTCGAGCAATATTGCCGGCTGGGCGGCGCGATCCGCCACAAGGGGGAGCTTGATCCGATCGTGCGGGAGCTTGCCATCACGCGTACGGGGATTCTCTGTCAGGCGGAATACGAGGTGGTGGCGCACAAGCGGATAGGCAAGAATGTCGGGGTTACCGACCAGCAAAACGCTGCGCTGGAGAACTGGCAATCGGCGACCTGCTTTGACGAATTGCAGCGCGCGGCGCTCGCCTTTACCGACGAAATCGTTGCTCTTCGCCGTCCGACCGACGCGACGTTCAATGCCATCGCCGGGAAATTGACGCCCGCGGCGCTGGTTGAATTGCAAATCTCGGTCGGCTTCTACGTCATGACGTCGAAATTTCTGGAAACCTTCGACATCGACATGCAGCCGGTGGAGCAAGTGGTGTGAGAGGTTGGGCCGGCCTGCGCGACGGAACAGCGCGTTCAGGTCTCGACAATGACGAGAACCTGCCCCTCCGCAACCACGTCATCGAGGCTGACAAGGACAGATTTGATTTTCCCGGCGGCAGGCGAAGCCACCGGGATCTCCATTTTCATGGCTTCGACACAGGCAACATCGTCGCCTTCGCCGACGCTTGTCCCGGCCTGCACCGGAAGCGCGCAGATGCGGCCGGCGACCTCGGTCACAATCTTGATGTCAGGCATTCCGCTCTCCGGGACCGCCGCCGCGCGCGATTGTCCGCGCGCGTCTGTTTGAGGGGCGGGCGCCCCGGCTTGCAGTTGTGGCCGCAGATTGCCTGAGGTAGCTTGTTCTGCAAGTGGAATTTTATTCCGCATAGCGGAATGGCAGGTACCGGATGGGACGGCGTTCGGAGCGGCTCAGTAAACAGGGAATGCTTGCCGGCGACGCCGCAGGCGAGGGCGACGTCATCCAGGTGGTGTCGCGCGCGTTCGACGTGTTGCGCTGCTTCGAGGGTCATGAGGCGCGGCTTGGCAACCTTGAAATCTCCAACCGCTGCGGTCTGCCGCGCTCGACGGTGTCGCGGCTGACCCATACGCTGACCCGGATGGGCCAGCTCGTCTATCTGCCGCGCGACCAGAAATACCGCATCGGTCCGAGCGCGGTCGCGATGAGCACCGCGATGATGCGGGGCCTGCAGTTGCGCAATGCGATCCGGTTGCGGCTGCAGGAGGTCGCCGAGCAATTGCCCGGTACCGTGGGCTTCGTCATTCCGGACCGCTTCCATCTGGTTTATCTCGAGGTCGGCCGTGCCGCCAACGCGCTCGGCCTTAGCTCAACGACAGGCAGCCGGATCGCGATGGCGAGCACGGCCGCGGGCCATGCCTATGCCGCCGCGCTCGATACCGAAATCGGCAACGCGCTGCTCGCGGAAATGCAGCGTGAAGTTCCGGAGCACGCCAAGCTCTTGCTGCCGCGCCTCGAGGCCAACCGCCGCTTTCTGCGCGAACGCGGCTACGTCGTGGCCTGCGGGCTGTGGAGCCCGCATATCAATGGTCTCGCGGTGCCGCTGTGGTCGCCGCAATACCAGACCTATGTCGTCGTCACCATCGGTCTTCTGTCCGCGATGTATGATGAGAAGCGGCTGCACAAGGAGGTCGCCCCGCGGCTGCTGGAGCTGAGCACGGCGATCGGAACCATGCTCGAGGGCGGTGAGGCCGAACTGCTCGGCGATCGCACGCAGGGCAGGCCGCTTCCGATCCCGGGCCACAATAATAAAATCATCAGGACGGAGGAAGTGAATGAACTGGAAGCCGGAACTCGACGACCTCGCCCGGCGCGAAGCGTTCGCGCGCGAGATGGGCGGCGTTGACAAGGTCAAGCGCCAGCGCGATCAGGGCCGGCTCACCGTTCGCGAGCGCATCGACAAGCTGCTCGATCAAACCAGTTTTCACGAGATCGGCGCGATATCCGGCACCGCCGAATATGACGAGCGGGGCGAACTGAAGAATCTGACGCCGGCGAACTGCGTGTTCGGCCGCGGCAGGATCGATGGCCGGACTGTGGTGGTGGTCGGCGACGATTTCACCGTGCGCGGCGGCTCGGCCGACGCCTCGATTTCGGCCAAGCCGCTGATGGCCGAGGAGATGGCGCACGATCTCCGCCTGCCCATCATCCGGCTGATCGAAGGCTCCGGCGGCGGCGGCTCGGTGAAAACCATCGAAACCAAGGGCGCGGCGAATCTGCCGGGCGGCATCGGCGGCACCCGCTGGTACGCGTACACGACCGCGAACATGGCCCGCGTGCCGGTGGTAGGCCTGGGGCTGGGCTCGGTCGCCGGATTGGGCGCGGCGCGGCTTGCGGCCAGCCATTACTCGGTGATGACAAAAAACTCGGCGATGTTCGTCGCCGGGCCGCCCGTTGTGAAACGGCTTGGCCAGGATCTCAGCAAGCAGGAACTCGGTGGCGCCGATATCCAGACCCGTGCCGGCGGCGTCGATCATGCCGTCGATACCGAGGAGGAAGCGTTCGCCTGCGCGAAGCGTTTCCTCTCTTTTTTGCCGTCGTCGGTCTACGACCTCCCGCCCACAAACCGCTGTGACGACGATCCGGAACGATCGGAGGAGTCGTTGATGGCCGCGGTGCCGCGCAACCGCCGCCAAGTCTACAAGATGCGTCCGATCATCAACGCCGTCGTCGACAAGGGCTCGTTCTTCGAGGTGGCTGCGAATTTCGGCCGCCCGGTCATCGTCGGGCTGGCGCGCCTGGAGGGCCGCGCCGTGCTGTTGCTCGCGAGCGATCCCTTTCACTATGGCGGATCGTGGACGGCGGAAGCCTGCCAGAAGGTGGTGCGCTGGGTCGACTTCGCCGAAACCTTCCATCTTCCGGTGGTCTATCTGATGGATTGTCCGGGTTTCATGATCGGGCTTGAGGCCGAGAAGGCCGCCACCATCCGCCACGGCGTGCGTGCCATGGCCGCGGTCAACCAGACCACGGTCCCCTGGTGCACCGTCATCGTGCGCAATTCCTTCGGTGTCGCCGGCGTCGTGCACCAGCCCGCCGACCGGTTCTCGCTGCGCTATGCGTGGCCGTCGGCCTATTGGGGCTCGCTGCCGCTGGAAGGCGGCATTGAGGCGGCCTATCGCGCCGACATCGACGCGGCGGAGGATCCCGCGGCGAAATTGAAAGAAATCGAGGATCGCCTCAACAAGCTGCGGTCGCCGTTCCGCTC
>JBAVEE010000907.1:0-2851 GCA_049587575.1 Bradyrhizobium sp. | reverse complement strand
GAGCAAATGGCACGGTGGTTTGCCGGTCAGGCCGGGGCTTCTATCATTGCACTCATGGTGGCATGGTCGGCGACGGCAAACGCCGCCGCGTCCAGCGAACTCAGGGCCCGAGGCAAGGCCCTGCTGCAGGAAAAATGCAGCCGTTGCCATGCCATCGAAGCCCGCGGCAACAGCCCGCTGAGGGATGCCCCGCCGATGCGCGATATCTATCGCCGGTTCGCGCCGCGCGAGCTGCAGGCTGAACTCAGGCAGGGCATGGTTTCCCGGCACCGGGCCATGCCGCAGATCGAGTTTTCCGACGAGGATACGGATGCGATTCTCGCCTATCTGTATGCCCTTGCCGTTGGGAAATGACCGGTACAACCGGTTGATAACCGGTGGACAGGCTGTGGAGAACGAGTTGATGAACTGGGGAAAGCCGGTGGGAAGCGATTGCGCGCTCGATGCCTGAATTGAGCGGTTTCGATGGATCGAGTGGAACCAAACCCTTGAGTACATTTTTGTACAGTTCCGCCGGAACGATCCTCCGGTCTGCGCGTCGTCAGCAGGCGCAGGATCAAGGGGGGGATGCGTCGTGGTTGGCAGGAACTATTTGGCGTGGCGGGCGGAAAATCTTCTCAAGCTGGCTCAATCGATCAGGGACCCGAATGTTGCGGGCGCGCTGGTCGAGAAGGCCGCCGACCTCCAGTCTCGGCTTGATCAAGCCGATCCTCCGGACCGCAGCCCCCGCGCCCCGGATGTAGAGTTGCCGCCGTCTTCATGACGGTGCGGAGCGAGTTCCGGCCTTGCAAGCCCCGCCTTGGCTGCCGCATCAATCGTCCGCGATCCGCTTCAACGTCGCCCGAAAGCCCAAGCTTCTTGTCCCGACCAGCGAGGTGCCGAACGCCTCCGCTTCATCATCGGTAAACGTCCCGGAAAACCCGCTGGTGACCTCCTGCCCGCCGGACAGCGGACGCAGAAAAGGATCGGCGAGCGGGGTGTGCTGGTTGGTGACGAACTCGCCCTTCCAGGTGCCCTCGCCCGCGGTGTAGCTGCCGACCGACCAGAAATAGGGGCCGCCGCCGAGAAGCCGGCCGTCGCGCAGGATCAGCACCCCGCTGTCGCGGCCCTTCACGCCGTCGAGCATATGCATGTGGAGGGAATAAAGCCCGTTCCGCATCGCCAACACCGCCGCCCTTCGCCGCGGACGATACAGCGGGCGGCGACGCGCGTCGAGCAACGCGATTGCCGCGGGCCCTGTGGAAATCGGCCGGCAAACCCTTGAACCTGCACGGTATGTTTCGGTGTATAAGCCTGTGAACAAGCCTTGCGTTCGATGTGGACAGGCTGTGGACGACCGGTAGTGTCTCACTGAGACACCAAACATCCAACCCCGCTCACCTCCCGAACCCCTCAATGACCGCCACCCTCACCCCCAGCACCCACCGCGCCAGTTTTGCCATCGGCGATGAACGGACCGCCAAACGCGTGGTCGATCTGTTGACCGAGAGCTTTTTCGAAGGCCAGGCCGCGATCGCCGCGTTCGAGGGCGCCGGCGGGCGCTGGGACATCAGCGTGCATTTTGCCGAGGTGCCCGACCAGACCTCGATCCGCGAACTGGTCGGCATTGCCGCCGGCGACGAGGTCGCGCGGGCGATCAGCTTCGACACCGTGGAGGCCAGGGACTGGGTCAAGGCGACGCTTGAGCAACTGGTCCCGGTCCGCGCCGGGCGATTCATCGTGCATGGCCGGCACGACCGCGAACGGGTGCCGCCCAACAAGCTCGGCATCGAGATCGAGGCGGCGCTGGCGTTCGGCACCGGCCACCACGGCACCACCCGCGGCTGCCTGTTGCTGCTCGACGAGGTGCTGAAGGCTTATCGGCCGAGGCGCGTGCTCGACCTCGGCACCGGCACCGGCGTGCTGGCGATCGCGGCGGCGAAAGCGCTTCATGGCAGAGTTTTGGCGAGCGATATCGATCCGCTCTCGGTGCGGGTCGCGGCCGAAAACGCCCGGCTCAACGGCACCGGCGATCTCGTGGAGACGATCGAGGCAAGCGGGTTTTCCGCGCCGCAATTCAAGCGCCGCGGGCCGTTCGATCTGGTGCTGGCGAATATCCTGGCCAATCCGTTGCGGCAGATGGCAACGCCGATGTCCCGGCATCTGGCGCCCGGGGCGCTGGTGATCCTGTCGGGACTGTTGCCGCATCAGGCCGGCGCGGTGATCGCAGCCTATCGCGCCCGCGGGCTGGTTCTCAAGCGTCACATCCGGATCGAAGGCTGGAGCAGCCTGTTGATGTGCAAGGCGGGGTGATGGTCATTCCGGGATGCGCGTAGCGCAGGCCCGGAATCTCGAGATTCCGGGTTCGCGTCTGCGACGCGCCCCGGAATGACGGCGATTCTAGTCCGACGGTTTCTGCTGGCGGCCGGTGACGGCGCCCTCCTCCTCGACGGAGCGCCTGACGCGCGCCTCGACGAAGCGATCCAGAATCTGAACAATGACGCCGCGCTGCTTTTTGACGATGGGCGGAAGCGGCGCGCGGCGAACCGGCGGCGAGATCTTCTCAAACGTAAAGACAGGCATTGTGATTCCCCTCGTCGTTGAGTTGAAACACCCCTGGACTTCCCCCGGATCCTGTTTGACGACCGCCTTGGCCGGCGAAGCCTTCAAACCCGTCTAACGCAGGTGCAGCAATTGAACCACAATAACAGCCAAACCGGAAGCTATTTGCGTCGATTGCGGAGTTCTCCACCTGATCCTAAAGTAGCCATCCGCAAAGCAGCCATGTGATGTTCGAAGCCCTTTTCCAGACGTTCGAGGACCCCGAAACCGGCGTGGCGCTGACCGCGCGGCTGTCCGCCTTTCGCGAGGA
>JBAVEE010000906.1:0-4010 GCA_049587575.1 Bradyrhizobium sp. | reverse complement strand
GCGATGATCCGTTCGTTGCCGACCGCAAATCCCATGCGCCAGCCGGCCATCGAAAAGGTCTTCGACATCGAGGTGAATTCCACCGTCACATCGATCGCGCCGGGAACCTGCAGCACCGAGGGCGGCGGATTGTTGTCGTCGAAATAGACCTCCGCATAGGCGAGATCCGACAGGATGAAGATCTCGTGCTTTTTCGCAAAGGCCACCAGATCCCGGTAGAAATCCAGGCTCGCGACATAGGCGGTCGGATTGGAGGGATAGCATACGACGATCGCGAGCGGCTTCGGAATCGAATGGATGATCGCCCGCTCGACCGCCTCGAAGAATTGCGGCGTCGGCTCCGAGGGCACCGAACGGATGACGCCGCCGGCCATCAGAAATCCGAAGGCATGAATCGGGTAGCTGGGATTTGGGCACAGCACCACGTCGCCGGGCGCGGTGATGGCCTGGGCGACGTTGGCAAACCCCTCCTTCGAGCCCAGCGTCGCCACGATCTGGGTCTCGGGATTGAGTTTCACGCCGAAGCGACGGTCGTAATAGGCCGCCTGCGCCTTGCGCAGGCCGGTAATCCCGCGCGACGCCGAGTAGCGGTCGGTGCGCGGCTTCCCCAGCGTTTCCTTCAGCTTTTCGATGACATGGGGCGGCGTCGGCAGATCCGGATTACCCATGCCGAGATCGATGATGTCGGCGCCGGCATTTCGCGCCGCCGCCTTGGCCCGGTTGACCTGCTCGAAGACGTAGGGCGGCAGGCGGCGGATGCGGTAAAATTCTTCCATGGGACCTTGCTCCGGCAACCGGCAGGGACAGAATCGCCGACACATCTTGCAACGAAACTCAATTCGGCTTCGCCCGGAAATCGCGCAAAATCAGATATTTAGTGCGAATTCGGCTGCAAGTTCTGTATCTTTGCCCTGATTTGCGGTTGAATTGGGTTCTTTTACCACGGACGCCCGGTCGCGCCAGCGGTCAGATCACTTCGTGGCAGAGTCTTTGGCGGCGGCGGCGGAGGCCTGGCGTTCCCGCGCGGCCACGAGTTCGCTCTGGATCTTGGCCCGCTCGGCCGGGTTCATCGCAGCCTCGTCGCGAGCCGGAGGCAAATCGTTCACCGGCAGATACGCGCCGGTTTCGTTTGCATGCGCAGGCGCGTCGGCCGGCGTTCCGGCCAGCGGCAGATCGGCGATCGATATCGAGCAGCCGCCAAGCGCGAACGCCGACAGCAGCAGCGCTCCCAGGCCCAGTGCTCTTTTTTCTCGATCCACCGACATCCGTCCGCCAGTCCCAAAACGCGTATTTTGCCGCCGCCGATGCCTATTTGATTGGCAGTTGCCACGGCGCCGGCACGATTGTCGCCGGAAACCATTAAAACCCAAACAACAAATCGCACCCGTGCGGCCTCAATGTGACAGAACCAAGATGCTTGTCGCAGTGCAGCACAGGGAGTGTCGAGATTGATCGGAAAATTGACCCGGGAATTGTCAGCGTCGATCTGCGCGGTGACGAACCGGAAATGAACCTATAGTGTCGGATTATGGCTGACGTCACTGTCGAAACCAAGACCGCGAAGAAATTCGACCCCGAGGCTTTTGCGATGAACCTCGCGCGGGCGATGGAGACCAGCGGCCAGGCGCTGGCCGCCTATCTCATGCCGCGCGGCAATGGCGAACCCAGGGACAGGCCGCCGAACGAACTTGGCGAGATCATCAAGACGTTCAGCGCGGTGGCCGAGTATTGGCTGTCGGACAACGACCGGTCGGCGGAGCTGCAATCGAAGATCGCCAAGGCCTATCTCGATCTGTGGGGCTCATCGGTGCGCCGCCTCGCCGGCGAGATGGCGCCGCCAGCGATCGAGCCATCGCCGCGCGACAAGCGATTTACCGACCCCGAATGGAAATCGAACCAGTTTTTCGATTTCGTGCTGCAACTCTATCTGCTCACGACGCAGTGGGCGCATGACCTGGTGCGCAACGCCGACGGCCTCGATCCGCACACCCGCAAGAAGGCCGAATTCTACGTCCAGCAGATTACCAACGCGCTCGCGCCATCCAACTTCGTGCTGACCAATCCGGAAGTGCTGCGCGAGACCTTGACGTCCAACGGAGAAAACCTCGTTCGCGGCATGAAAATGCTGGCGGAGGATATCGAGGCCGGACACGGCTCGCTGCGCATCCGCCAGTCCGATCCCTCCAATCTCACGGTTGGCGTCAACCTGGCGACGACGCCGGGTCAGGTAATCTTCCAGAACGAGCTGATGCAGCTGATCCAATACGCGCCTTCGACGGAAAACGTGCTGCGCACGCCGCTCCTGATCGTGCCGCCATGGATCAACAAATTCTACATCCTCGACCTCAAGCCGGAAAAATCCTTCATCAAGTGGTGTGTCGATCAGGGCCTCACGGTATTCGTGATTTCCTGGGTCAACCCCGACAAGTCTCTCGGAGCCAAGACCTTCGAGGATTACATGAGGCAAGGCCCGCTGGCGGCGATGGACGCGATCGAGCGGGCGACCGGCGAAATGAAAGTCCACACCATGGGCTACTGCGTCGGCGGCACCCTGCTCGCCTCGACGCTGGCATGGCTCGCGGAAAAGCGCCGCGTGCGCGTAACCTCGGCGACCTTTCTGGCGGCGCAGGTCGACTTCACCCACGCCGGCGATCTTCTGGTGTTCGTCGACGAAGACCAGATTTCGGCGCTTGAGCGCGACATGCAGGCATCCGGCGTGCTCGAGGGAGCCAAGATGGCGATGGCCTTCAACATGCTGCGCTCGAACGACCTGATCTGGTCCTATGTCGTCAGCAATTATCTGAAGGGAAAGCCACCCTCGTCATTCGATCTGCTGCACTGGAATTCGGATGCGACGCGAATGCCGGCGGCGAACCATTCCTACTACCTGCGCAACTGCTATCTGGAGAACCGGCTGTCGGCGGGGACCATGGTGCTCGACAACACCATGCTCGATCTTTCGAAGGTCAAAGTCCCGATCTACAACCTCGCGACGCGCGAGGATCATATCGCGCCGCCGGATTCGGTGCTTTACGGCTCGCAGTTTTTCGGCGGCCCGGTGAAATACGTCCTGTCGGGGTCGGGGCACATCGCCGGCGTCGTCAACCCGCCGTCGTCCGGCAAATATCAGTACTGGACCAACGACAATGTCAAAGACGTGACGCTGGCGGACTGGCTCAAGGGCGCCCAGGAGCATAAGGGGTCGTGGTGGCCGGACTGGCGCCAATGGCTTCAGGCCATCGATCCGGAGGAAGTCCCCGCCCGCCCCCCCGGCGCCGCGGCGCTGCCGCCGATCGAGGACGCGCCGGGCAGCTATGTCCGCGTCCGCGCATAGCGCGACGACCCGGGTTTGAATATAACAAGCCGTCCCGCCGGGACGATATCCGACATTTGCAGAGGGGGAGCCTATGACGCGCGAATTGTTCTGGCTGACGCTGACGGTCATTCTGACGGGGCTGTTGTGGATCCCGTACGTACTCAATCGCTGCCAGGTTCGCGGCCTCTCCGGCGCGATGGCGAACCCGTCGCGCAATGACAAGCCGCACGCGGAATGGGCCACCCGCCTGATGTTCGCGCATGACAATGCGATCGAGAACCTCGTCATCTTCGCGCCGCTGGTGCTGATCCTGACGGAGATCGATTATTCCACCAAGTGGACCGTCTATGCCTGCGCCGTGTATTTCTGGGCCCGGGTCGCGCATCTGATCGTGTACACGCTGGGCCTGCCGGTATTCCGCACGCTGGCTTTCACGGTCGGCTTTCTCGCCCAGGCAGTGCTGGCGCTGGCGATTTTCAAGATCGTTTGAAAATCGAAACTCTCAAGGCACGATGAAACAAAGGGGGATGGCTATCCAGCCGTCCTCATGGCCGTCGCCCGGCCATCGGGTCACGGAAACCGCGCGCGATCTCGCTGGCTTCAGTCGGCAAAGCCCAGCATCAGCCGCATGTTCTGGACCGCGGCACCCGAGGCGCCCTTGCCAAGGTTATCGAGCCGCGCGACCAGAACGGCC
>JBAVEE010000905.1:0-5040 GCA_049587575.1 Bradyrhizobium sp. | reverse complement strand
GATGGCAAGCGCCGGAACCCAAATCATGGACAAGCGCTGGTATATCGTCCACGCCTATTCGAACTTCGAAAAGAAGGTCGCGGAATCGATCCGCGAGCAGGCCAAGCAGCGCGGGCTTGAAGAACTGTTCGAGCAGGTGCTGGTGCCGACCGAAAAGGTCACCGAAGTGCGGCGCGGCCGCAAGATCGACGCCGAGCGCAAGTTTTTCCCGGGCTATGTCCTGGTCAAGATGAAGCTGACCGACGAAGCCTTTCATTTGATCAAGAATACCCCGAAGGTGACGGGCTTCCTCGGCGCGGAAAACAAGCCGATGCCGATCTCGGAAGCCGAAGCCATGCGGATCCTGCACCAGGTGCAGGAAGGCGTTGAACGCCCGAAGGCGTCGGTGTCGTTCGAAATCGGCGAGAATGTGCGGGTGGCCGATGGCCCGTTCGCGTCGTTCTCCGGTGTGATCGAGGAAATCGACGAGGCGCGCTCGCGCGTCAAGGTCGCGGTGTCGATCTTCGGACGCGCCACGCCGGTCGAGCTGGAATTCGGTCAGGTCGAGAAGGTCTGATCGTAAAGGCGTGAAGCGCGTCTCGCGTATGAAAGCGCGAAAGGCGTCTCACGAGAGAGGTCGTGGGAGGACAAGTCGGTCGCCAACCGCCTTCATCCGAACCACGAAACCTGAAACAGCCGATTTCGATCGGCATAACAGGAGTGACATATGGCAAAGAAAGTGACCGGATACCTGAAATTGCAGGTGCCGGCCGGTGCGGCGAATCCTTCGCCCCCGATCGGTCCCGCGCTTGGTCAGCGCGGCCTCAACATCATGGAATTCTGCAAGGCGTTCAACGCGCAGACGCAGAAGGAAGAGAAGAATACCCCAATCCCGGTGGTGATCACGATCTATGCGGATCGTTCCTTCACCTTCGAGATGAAGACCCCCCCGATGTCGTTCTTCCTCAAGCAGGCCGCCAAAATCCAGTCCGGGTCGAAAGCCCCGGGCCGCGACAGCGCCGGCAAGGTGACACGCGCGCAGGTGCGCGAGATCGCCGAGAAGAAGATGAAGGATCTCAATTGCGACACCATCGAGTCGGCCATGAAGATGGTCGAGGGCTCCGCCCGTTCGATGGGTCTTGAAGTTGCGGGGTAACGGGTCATGGCAATCGGAAAACGTTTGAAGAAGGCCCGCGAGGGTGTCGACCGCGAGAAGCTCTATCCGCTCGCGGACGCCATCAAGATGGTCAAGCAACGCGCCACCTCGAAGTTCGACGAGACCGTCGAGATCGCCATCAATCTCGGTGTCGACCCGCGTCACGCCGATCAGATGGTGCGCGGCGTGGTGACGCTGCCGAACGGCACCGGCCGTACCCTGCGCGTCGGCGTGTTCGCGCGTGGCGCCAAGGCCGAGGAAGCCAAGGCCGCGGGCGCTGATGTCGTCGGCGCCGAGGATCTGGTCGAGAAGGTGCAGGGCGGCACCATCGATTTCGACCGCTGCATCGCCACTCCCGACATGATGCCGCTGGTCGGCCGCCTCGGTAAGGTGCTCGGACCGCGCGGCATGATGCCGAACCCCAAGATCGGCACGGTGACGATGGATATCACCAATGCCGTGAAGGGCGCCAAGGGCGGCTCGGTCGAGTTCCGTGTCGAGAAGGCCGGCATCGTGCAGGCCGGCATCGGCAAGGCCTCGTTCTCCGAAGAGAAGCTGGTGCAGAACGTCAAGGCGCTGGCCGACGCGGTCGCCAAGGCAAAGCCCGCCGGATCGAAGGGCACCTACATCCAGCGCGTCGCGGTCTCCTCCACCATGGGGCCGGGCGTCAAGGTTGAGCCGGGAAGCCTGCTCGGCTAGAATTTCCACCAACGGCTTGAGACAAGGCCAGGGCGGAATCGGGCAACCGATTCCGCCCTTGGTTTATGAAGATGTCGATCGGCCTTGGGGTTCGGCAATGACGACGAGAAGGACATGACATGCCCGAGAAGGTCCTGATCTATTCGCGCTTTCCCAAGGCGATGATGGTGCGGATCGGGCAGCGCTTCGATCTGATGGATGCTGCGGGCAAACCGCCGGCCGAAGTGTTCACGGCGGAACAGCTTTCCGGCGTGCGGGCGCTGGTCACGGCCGGCGGCACGCCGCTTGGGGCGGCCATCCTGGAAACCCTGCCGGCGTTGCGCGCGATCGTCTGCTACGGCACCGGTTATGACGGCGTCGATCTTGCGGCCGCGGCTCAACGCAACATTGCGGTCGGCCACAGCCCGGCTGCGAATGCCGCCGCCGTCGCCGACCTCGCCGTCACGCTGATGCTGGCGGTGACGCGGCGCCTGCTGCCGGCGGACGAATATGTCCGCAGCGGCAGCTGGTCCTCGGCCAAACCGTCGCCGCTGCTGCGGCCGCAGCCCGGCAATCCCGGCCGCCGCGTCGGCGTCTACGGCATGGGCGAGATCGGCCGCAAGATCGCCGCGCGCGTCGCCGCGTTCGAGACCGAAGTCGGCTATTTCAGCCGCAGTCGGCACGATGTTCCCTATCAATATCTGCCGAGTCTGGAGGCGCTGGCGGAATGGTGCAGCGTTTTGATGATCGCGGTTCGTGCCGGCGCCGATACCCATCACGCCGTCGATGCCGCGATCCTGCAAAAGCTCGGCAAGGACGGCTATGTCATCAACATTTCGCGCGGCTCGGTGATCGACGAGCTGGCGCTGGTTGCGGCGCTCGCGGACAATACCATCGCGGGCGCCGGTCTAGACGTGTTCGAGAAGGAGCCGCACGCGCCGGATGCATTGACCGCGTTTCCGACCGTGGTGCTGACCCCGCATGTCGGCGGCCACACCATCGAGTCGCACATCGCGATGCAGGATTGCGTGATCGCCAATCTCGAGGCGTTTTTTGCCGGTAAGCCGCTGGTATATCCCGCGAGGTGACGGATCGGGCCGCAGGCGGACGAAGATGTCGAGGGAACCCTCGCAGCCTCGAATGCCGGAAATTAGTCCTTGGCAACCCGGAAAAGACTCGCTAAAGAACCGCTTCCGGACGTGCTGGCTGTTGCTGGCAGGTCTGTGTTCGCATTCCGAAAACCCGATACGATAGGAGACCATTCCTTTCCGGACGTCCGCATGGATTGCTCGAAAGGAAGCGGAAAGCCGTCGTTTTGGAGAGATGCGGGCAGGGGTGCCTGGCTTGCCGGCGCGCCTCGATCCTGTCCAAGACTGCAGGCGCCTGCGATGAAACGTGAGTTTCTTCAATGGCTTAATTCGTGGCCTGCATAGACGGGTGAAGACCGGATTTCGCTTTACGTCGCGCTTGCGCGACGGGCAGTGGATATGGTTCGAACCTCGACACCCCGCGCCATCAGGTTCGGGAGGGCAGGCTTTTCAAATGTCGTTCTGTCCGACGTGTCTGGAGACGGGAGTGTCTCGAGGTCAGGTTTAGGGCGGGACGATGGGTGCAACCCGGCGGTCCTGCCATCAGGCAAAGGCCGCCAACCGGAGAGAGCTTGCTGTGGAAAGAGCGGCAAAAAAGGACGCGGTCGATGCGCTGAACGGTCTGTTCAAGACCACCAGCGTTGCGGTCGTCGCCCACTATTCCGGCCTCACCGTGGCCCAGATGCAGAAGCTGCGCATGCAGATGAAGCAGGCGGGCGCGTCGGTGAAGGTCTCGAAGAACCGTCTCGCCAAAATTGCTCTTGAAGGCACAGACGTCGTTGCCATCGGCTCCCTGTTGAAGGGGCCGACCGTGATCGCGACTTCAAACGATCCGGTAGCGGCGCCGAAGGTTGCCATCGAGTTCGCCAAGACGAACGAACAGTTCGTCATTCTCGGCGGATCGATGGGTAAGACCGTCCTGGATGTTAACGGCGTCAAGGCGCTTGCCGCATTGCCGTCGCTCGATGAGTTGCGCGGAAAGATCGTCGGCCTCCTGGTGGCGCCGGCGACCAAGATCGCTCAGCTCTCGACTGCGCCCGCGGCCAAGCTCGCGCGCGTCGTTCAGGCCTATGCCTCAAAGAGCGAAGCGGCCTGACCCCTTCGCAAATCAAACCTGGTTCGAACCAATACGCTTAAGGAAACAGATCAATGGCCGACTTACAGAAGATTGTTGACGACCTCTCGAGCCTCACCGTGCTCGAAGCCGCCGAGCTCGCGAAGCTGCTTGAAGAAAAGTGGGGCGTGTCCGCCGCCGCCGCCGTCGCGGTTGCCGGTCCCGCTGCCGCCGCCGCTGCGCCCGCGGAAGAAAAGACCGAGTTCACGGTCATGCTGGTCGCCGCCGGCGACAAGAAGATCGAAGTCATCAAGGAAGTCCGCGCCATCACCGGCCTGGGCCTCAAGGAAGCCAAGGACCTCGTCGAAGGCGCTCCGAAGGCTGTCAAGGAAGGCGTCAACAAGGACGAGTCCGAGAAGATCAAGGCCCAGCTCGAGAAGGCCGGCGCCAAGGTTGAGCTCAAGTAAGCGCAATTGGCTTGGGCGGGATCCCGGGCGAGCCCCGGGATCTCGGAAAACCAACGTCGCCGGGGCAACCCGGCGCCCGTTGTACACAGGAATGTGTGGAGATTGGCGGGCTTGCCCCTCGAATCTCCACGATTGCCATCCCATATCGGGATGGCAGCACGAAAGCACGGTAGGCGTCAGGAACGGCGGCGTTCCTGCGCAAGCCGTTGGGAGATAGGCAATTTCGGGCTTTTTCAGTCCGTGACGAGGCAGGTTGAGACGGGCGGGTGCAGTCAAGCGCCCCGCGCGTCGTTTTGCGTTCTTAAGGTCTGATACTTCGATTTAGGATTTAAATCCTGAAATTGGGCTCCCGGGCTTAGGAACGAATCGGAATTCAACCCGGGGGCGATGCCAATCGCGCTTCGGAAGGTTCGCCCCTGACGGGCGACGAAATGAGAGGCCACGATGGCGCAGCAGACGTTCACCGGTCGCAAACGCGTTCGCAAGTTTTTCGGACATATCAAGGAAGTCGCGGAGATGCCGAACCTCATCGAGGTTCAGAAGGCGTCCTATGACCAGTTTTTGATGGTCGATGAACCTCCGGGCGGCCGGCTGGACGAGGGGCTGCAGGCGGTGTTC
>JBAVEE010000904.1:0-3339 GCA_049587575.1 Bradyrhizobium sp. | reverse complement strand
GTGAAGAACCTGCCGCGCGTGAACAACGGGCTCGGCATTTCGGTATTGTCGACGCCGAAGGGACTTATGGCTGACCACGAGGCGCGAGACGCGAACGTGGGCGGCGAAATTCTCTTCACGGTGTTCTGAGGAAGGATCAGCCATGTCACGTGTTGGCAAACGACCTGTGACGATCCCGTCTGGTGTGACGGCGACCGTCGAAGGGCAGACGGTGAAGATGAAGGGCCCGAAGGGCCAGCTTCAGTTCATCGTGCATGACGATGTCGAGGTAAAATTCGCGAACGGCGCGGTCACGGTCGCGCCGCGGGTCGAGACCAACCGCGCGCAGGCGATGTACGGCACCGCGCGCGCGCAGGTGGCGAATCTGGTCCTCGGCGTCACCAAGGGCTTCGAGAAGAAGCTCGAGATCACCGGCGTCGGCTATCGCGCCGCGTTGCAGGGCAAGAACCTGCAGCTCGCGCTCGGCTACAGCCATGACGTCGTCTATCCGATCCCGGAAGGCATCGCGATCACGGTGCCTAAGCCGACCGAGATCGTCATCGTCGGCAACGACAGCCAGCGCGTCGGCCAGGTTGCCGCGGAAATCCGCAGCTACCGTCCGCCGGAGCCCTATAAGGGCAAGGGCGTGAAATACGCCAACGAGTTCATCTTCCGCAAGGAAGGCAAGAAGAAGTAACGGAGCCGGTCATGTCGAGACTCAAGATTACGAATGCCCGGCGCAAGCAACGCGTGCGGCTGTCTTTGCGCCGTTCCGCCGGCGGTCGCCCGCGCCTGTCGGTGTTCCGCTCGTCGAAGCACATCTACGCCCAGGTCATCGATGACCTCAAGGGCGAGACGCTCGCGTCCGCCTCTTCGCTGGAGAAGGCGATGCGTGAGGGCGGCAAGACCGGAGCGGACATCGATGCGGCAAAGGCCGTCGGCAAGCTGCTGGCGGAACGCGCCGTCAAGAACGGCGTCACCGAGGTGGTGTTCGATCGCGGCGGCTATCTCTACCACGGCCGCGTCAAGGCGCTCGCGGATGCGGCGCGCGAAAGCGGATTGAGCTTCTAGTTGGATTTAACGGACACAAGGCCTTTCGAGGCAAGTCTTTCAAGGATCGGAAAACACCATGGCAGGTGAACGCGAACGCGGTGGCGGCCACAGGGGCGGCCGGGAAGAGCGCGACAGCGAGTTCGTCGACAAGCTCGTCCACATCAATCGTGTGGCGAAGGTCGTCAAGGGCGGCAAGCGCTTCGGCTTTGCGGCGCTGGTCGTGATTGGCGACCAGAAGGGCCGGGTCGGTTTCGGTCACGGCAAGGCGCGCGAAGTTCCCGAGGCGATCCGCAAGGCGACCGAATCGGCCAAGCGCAATCTGACGCGGGTGGCGTTGCGCGAAGGCCGCACGCTGCATCACGACATCGCCGGCCGGCACGGCGCCGGGCGGGTTTACCTGCGTGCGGCGCCGGCGGGTACCGGCATCATCGCGGGCGGTCCGATGCGCGCGGTGTTCGAGACGCTCGGTATTCAGGACGTGGTGGCCAAATCGATCGGTTCGTCGAATCCCTACAACATGGTTCGCGCAACCTTCGACGCGCTCAAGCATCAGGATTCGCCGCGCTCCGTTGCGGCGCGCCGCAACATCAAGGTTTCGACGCTGCAGTCGCGCCGGGTCGGCGGCGATGCCGAAGTGGTTGCCGAATAAAGAGGGCCTGATCCGGAAAAGCGGATACCGGTTTTCCGGAAAGATCATGCCCAACTAAAGACGATCTGGAGTTATGACGATGGCCAAGGCCGCAAAGACGATCAAGGTCGAGCAGACCGGCAGCGCGATCCGCCGCCACCACTCGCAGCGCGAGACGCTGATCGGCCTCAAGCTCAACAAGATCGGCCGGACGACCGAGCTGCAGGATACGCCTGCAATTCGCGGCATGATCGCAAAGGTTCAACATCTCGTCCGCATCGTCGGCGAGAAGTAAGACAGACGGAGCACGATCCCGACCCGCAGGGCCGCGTTAGCGCAAAGAGGCAACCGGCTTTCGATCAGGATCATGCTGCAGAGATAAGGGAAGCGAACGATGAAGCTCAGCGATATCGCCGACAATGCCGGCTCGCGCAAAAAGCGCATGCGCGTCGGCCGCGGCATCGGCTCCGGCAAGGGCAAGACTGCCGGCCGCGGCGGCAAGGGCCAGACCGCGCGCTCCGGCGTGCGAATCAAGGGCTTCGAAGGCGGCCAGATGCCGCTGCATCGGCGGCTGCCGAAGCGCGGCTTCAACAACATCTTCCGGCTCGAATTCGCCGAGATCAACCTCGACCGCATTCAAGAGGCGGTCGATGCCAAGCTGCTCGACGCCAAGGCCACCATCAATGCCGAATCGCTGGTGAAAGCCCGGGTGATCCGGCGCGCCAGGGATGGCGTGCGACTGCTCGGCCGTGGCGAACTCAAGGTCAGGCTGAATATCGAGGTTCACGGCGCTTCGAAGCCCGCCATCGCGGCGGTCGAAAAAGCCGGCGGCACGGTGAAGATCCTGGCCCCGGCGAAGAAGGACGAAGGCGAGGCGGCGTAACATCTGCGTCATCGTCCGCGTCCGGCGGGCGATCCGCACGACGGGACGATGGACTTATCGAAGCCGAGCACCAAATAATGCCCGGCGTCCGCCGAAAGCCCCGTGTTTGCGGGGCCTGACGGCGCAAGGGGCGCGCGGGGAGAAAGCCAGACATGGTCTCAGCAGCGGAACAATTAGCGGCAAACCTCAATTTCGGCGCGCTGGCCAAAGCCGACGAATTGAAGAAGCGGATCTGGTTTACGCTGGGGGCGTTGCTGGTTTACCGGCTCGGCACCTACATCCCGCTGCCGGGGATCGATCCCAACATTTGGGAGCAGGTGTTCAAATCCCAGGCCGGCGGCATTCTCGGCATGTTCAACATGTTCGCCGGCGGCGGCATCAACCGCATGGCGATCTTCGCGCTGAACATCATGCCGTACATCTCGGCCTCGATCATTATCCAGCTGCTCACTACGGTGTCCCCGCATCTTGAGCAGTTGAAGAAGGAGGGCGAGCAGGGACGCCGGCAGATGAACCAGTACACGCGCTACGGCACGGTGCTGCTCGCGGCGCTCCAGGGCTACGGCATCGCCGTCGGGCTCGAAGGCGCGGGCAATGTGGTGCTCGATCCCGGCTGGTTCTTCCGCATCACCACCGTGTTCACGCTGGTCGGCGGCACCATCTTCCTTATGTGGCTCGGCGAGCAGATCACGGCGCGGGGCGTCGGCAACGGCATCTCGCTCATCATCTTCGCCGGCATCGTCGCGCGCCTGCCGCATGCGGTGCTGGGCACCCTTGAGCTCGGCCGCACCGGCTC
>JBAVEE010000903.1:0-3142 GCA_049587575.1 Bradyrhizobium sp. | reverse complement strand
ACTGACGCCATTTCAGAAGTCGAGCGGTGGCAAAGAGCGGCTCGGTCGTATCACCAAAATGGGTGACAAATATCTGCGCAAGCTGCTCGTTGTCGGTATGACTGCGCTTGTGCGCCGTGCAAAATGCAATCCCGATAAGATCGATCCACGCCTGGCGGATCTGCTGGCGCGAAAGCCCAACAAGGGTAGCCACCGTCGCGATGGCGAACAAGACTGCGCGGGTCATATGGGCGATCATGGCACGTGGAGAAATCTATCGTACCGGCCACCAGCCGGCACTGGCAGCATAAGCGATACAGGATTTAGCTGAAGAGGAGATCAGCTTCACGAGGTTGCGAGCGCGATGCGATGTGATGGCAAACCGGTCAGACCGGGAACAGGGATAATCCGACCGATGTCCAAGGCGTCATAGCCTGCAACTCAGAATGGGACCTTGTTCGCGGACTCCATCAGGGCCAGCAGTATCAGCCGACTGCATCAACAGGCCGGACAGAAGACTGCACCCGACCAATGCCACTGCGTCAATTTAGCCCTTGCAACGCGGGAACCATCCACAGAGGACATCAGCGGTTTTCTAAGACAAGGACAAATGCGGCAGTGCTGACGTGTGACTCATGGTCGCGCCAACCAGCAATGCTGCTTGATCTAGATCAATGGGTGTCCTGATCTAGCCTGATTTTATGAAAATTTGTGGGCATCGATGCTCGGCCAGTCACGGGCAGTCAATAAAGGAATTCACGCATGAGTATTGGGCGAACCATTCAACATGGTGTTCTGGCGTCGATAGCCGCTGTAACCATGACCGCGATGCCAGCATTCGCGCAGTCGCAGGCGCAGAAGCCTAATATCGTCGTCATCATGGGCGACGACATCGGCATGTGGAATATCGGCGCGTATCATCGCGGTCTAATGGCGGGAAAGACGCCAAACCTCGACAAGATCGCCAAGGAAGGCATGTTGTTTACGGACTATTATGCTGAGGCGAGCTGCACGGCAGGTCGCGCGAACTTTATCACGGGAGAGCTGCCGATCCGCACCGGCATGACTACGGTCGGCCAGGCGGGTGCATCTGTCGGCTTGCCCGCTGAAGCCGTGACGATCGCCACAGTTTTGAAATCCATGGGCTATGCCACCGGCCAGTTCGGCAAGAATCATCTCGGAGACAAGAACGAATTCCTGCCGACCGTTCACGGCTTCGATGAGTTTTTCGGCTATCTATATCACCTCGATGCGATGGAGGATCCGGCGCATCCCAATTACCCGCAGAACCTTCTGAACGTCGTAGGACCGCGCAACATGGTCCATAGCTGGGCGACCGACAAGGACGACCCGACCGACATGCCGCGCTGGGGCAAGGTCGGCATGCAGAAGATCGAGGATGCCGGCCCGCTCTATCCCAAGCGCATGGAAACGGTGGACGATGAAATTCGCGACCTCGCCATCAACTTCATGGACAAGGCCAAGAAGGACAACAAGCCGTTCTTCGTCTGGCTCAACCCGACGCGCATGCACATCGTCACGCATCTCTCCCCGAAGTATGAAGCGCTGCGCAATGCGGAGAACGGCTGGTCGGAAGAAGAAGCCGGCATGGCACAGCTCGATGACGACATCGGTCTGGTGATGAAGAAGCTTAAGGACATGGGCGTGGACGACAATACCATCGTTGTCTTCACCACCGACAACGGCACCGAAGTCTTCACCTGGCCCGATGGCGGTCAGACGCCGTTCGCGCAGTCCAAGGGAACGGTGATGGAGGGTGGCTTCCGCGTGCCGGCGATGATCCGCTGGCCCGGCAAGGTGCCGGCCGACACGGTCGAGAATGGCCTTTTCTCCGGACTTGACTGGTTACCGACCTTCGCGGCCGCTGCCGGCAATCCGAACATCACGGACGAACTGCTGAAGGGCAAGGAGATCGCTGGCCAGACCTACAAGAACCACCTCGATGGCTACAATCAGCTCGCCCTTCTTACCGGCAAGGGTCCTTCTGCACGTCACGAGATCTTCTACCTCGGTGAAAGCACGGTCGGCGCAGTACGCATCGACGACTACAAGTTCCGGTTCATCGACCAGCCAGCGGGCTGGCTGGGTGAAAAGACCAAGCCGGACGTGCCCTACATCACCAACCTGCGGCTCGATCCGTTCGAGCGGACGGGCTGGCCGAACGCCGGAACGAAGGAAGGCGGACAGCAATACTTCAACTGGTTCAAGTACCAGTTCTGGCGCTTCGTGTTCGTCCAGCAGGTGATGGGCAAGGCACTCCAGACCTTCATCGACTATCCGCCGATGCAGCGCGGCGCGAGTTTCAATCTCGACGCCGTCAAGGCGGAGATGGCGAAAAGGATGGAGCAGGCCCAGGCGGCCAGCAAAGGCCCGGGCCAGTAGTCGCGATAACGATGACGCTACAGCGGGCGGCCTGCACGAGGACCGCCCGCCGACTTTGTTGGTTGACCGAAAATCCAGTTGGGGAGAGTTCACGATGAATTCGGGCGAACCATTCTTCCGCATCAGCCGCCGGGCGATGCTGACGGCTTTCGCCGCCCTTCCGGCATTGCCGGTGATCGTTCCGATCGCCGCGCGGGCGCAACCGGCCGCGAGTGATCCGCTACCATCCTGGAACGACGTCGCTTCAAGAAAAGCCATCGTAACGTTCGTCGAACGAGTGACCACGCAAGGCTCGCCCGAGTTCGTACCGGTGGCCGAGCGGATCGCCACATTCGACAATGACGGCACGCTGTGGGCGGAGCAGCCGATGTATTTCCAGCTGCTGTTCGCCCTTCACCGAGTCAAGTTGCTGGCCCCGCAGCATCCGGAATGGGCCACGAAGGAGCCCTTTGCATCGCTGCTAAAAGGCGATGTGAAAGGCGCGCTTGCCGGCGGCGAGCCGGCCCTCTTTCAGATCGTGATGGCCACGCATACAGGCATGACCAGCGGGGAGTTCGACCAGATCGTTTCTGACTGGATCGCGACCGCGAAGCATCCGGTCACCGGGCGGCTCTATACCGAGATGGTCTATCAGCCGATGCTGGAACTGCTCGCCTACCTGCGCGCGAACGGGTTCAAGACATTCATCGTCTCCGGCGGCGAGATCGAATTCATGCGGCCGTGGACCGAGCAGGTCTATGGCATTCCGCCCGAACAGGTC
>JBAVEE010000902.1:0-2374 GCA_049587575.1 Bradyrhizobium sp. | reverse complement strand
ACTTCAAGCTCCTCGGTCGCG
The DNA here is from genome assembly GCA_049587575.1 of Bradyrhizobium sp. Classification (GTDB taxonomy): domain Bacteria; phylum Pseudomonadota; class Alphaproteobacteria; order Rhizobiales; family Xanthobacteraceae; genus Bradyrhizobium. The sequence goes on along the minus strand of JBAVEE010000902.1, from coordinate 2,353 downwards.
CTGCCGGAATCCGGATTGGTCACCGACAGCACCAGCTTGCCTGCCGACAGCGCCAGTTTCACCGCGCGGCCGCGCTCGCTCGAGATCGTCGAGACGCGGTCGACAGCGGCCTCGAAGTCCTTCTTGTCGACAATGAGTTCCTTGTCGTTGTTCTGCGGGATGACGCGGCCATAATCGGGGAAGGTGCCGTCGATCAGCTTCGAGGTCAGCACCACGTTGCCGATGGTGAAACGGATCTTGCCCTGCGACAGTTCGATGTTGACCTCGGCCTCGTTGTCCTCGATCAGACGCAGCACTTCGCCAACGGTCTTGCGCGGCACGATCACGCCGGGCATGCCGGCCGCCCCCTTGGGCAGCGGCAGATCGATCTGGGCCAGGCGATGCCCGTCGGTCGCCACCGCGCGCAGGGTCGCGGCCTTGGCGCTGCCGGCGGAGTGCAGATAGATGCCGTTGAGATAGTAACGGGTTTCCTCGGTCGAGATGGCAAATTGCGTCCGGTCGATCAGCCGCTTCATGTCGGCGGCGGCGAGCATGAACGAATGCGTCATGTCACCGGCGGCAAGGTCGGGGAAATCGTTTTCAGGCAGGGTCTGCAGCGTGAAGCGCGAGCGGCCGGCGCGGATCGCCAATATCGAGCGGTCGCCATCGCCTTCCAGCACGATCTGCGCGCCTTCGGGCAGCTTGCGCACAATGTCGTAAAACATGTGCGCGGGCACGGTGGTCGAGCCGGCGGTGGCGGTTTCGGCCGCAAGCGTTTCCGTCACCTCCAGGTCGAGGTCGGTGGCCTTCAGCGACAGCCGGGCGTTTTCGGCGCGAACCAGCACATTGCCGAGGATCGGAATGGTGTTGCGGCGCTCCACCACGCGATGGACGTGGCCGAGCGATTTCAGGAGTTGGGCGCGTTCGACGGTAACCTTCATTGCAATACCCGCCTGATCCGAAGATGGAAAAGCCGGGCGGCCCCGAAGGCGCGCCGCGGCGTCTGAACCCGAAAGGCCCGATCAAAGCTGGATTTGATCAGACCCTTAAGGGGGACCTCAAGGTGGCGCGGATAGCCCGCAAGCGCAATAGATGCCTCCGCCCGTTCCCCACGTTTTGCGACCGTCCGGGGCCAATGGCTGAGCCCACGATCACGAGCATCGATTGCCGCAACAGGTGCCACCCCGATACCCGACAGCCAGTATCACCACGGCGCATGGTCCCGGCATCCGCCGGGACCATCGGAACAAGCGTTCACTCGCTCTGCAATTGGCGCTTCAGCGACTCGACCTCTTCCGAGAGCGCGATATCCCTGGAGACCAGGGCCTCGATCTTGCGCACGGCGTGCAGGACCGTGGTGTGGTCGCGCCCGCCGAAGCGGCGGCCGATCTCGGGAAGCGAACGCAGGGTCAGGGTCTTGGCCAGATACATCGCCACCTGGCGCGGGCGGACGACATTCGCGGTGCGGCGCGACGACAGCAGGTCGGAGCGGCTCACATTGTATTGCCGGGCCACCACCCGCTGGATGTCCTCGATCTTGATGCGCTTGGGCTCCTGCGGACGGACCAGGTCGCGCACCTCGCGCTCGGCCATTTCCAGCGTGACCGGCTGGGCGTTGAGCTTGCTGTGCGCCAGCAGGCGATTGATGGCGCCCTCGAGGTCGCGGCCGTTATGGGTGATGGTTCGGGCGAGATAATCCAGCACCTGTTCCGGCACCTCGAAGCTCGCATGATGCGCGCGGGCGGCGGCGACACGCGACTTGAGGATGCCAAGCCGCAATTCTTCGCCTAGCGATCCCATCTCGACGACGAGGCCGCCGGCAAGCCGGGAGCGCACGCGATCGTCGAGGCTCTCAAGGTCGGAGGGCGGACGGTCCGCCGCGATCACCACCTGGCGGCCCGCATCGATCAGCGCGTTCAGGGTGTGACAGAATTCAGCCTGGGTCGATTTGCCCTGCAGGAATTGCAGATCGTCGATGACAAGCACGTCGATGCCGCGCAATGCCTCCTTGAACGCGAGCGCCGTCTGCGTCTTCAGCGCCGCGACGAAGCCGTACATGAATTTCTCGGCCGTGAGGTAAAGCACCTTGCGTTCGCTGCCGGAATTGCCGGCCCAGGTCACCGCCTGCAACAGATGGGTTTTGCCGAGGCCTACGCCGGCATGGATGTAGAGCGGATTGAACATCACGGCATCGCCGCGCCGGCCTTCCGCAACCTGACGCGCCGCGGCGTGGGCCAGCGTATTGGAGCGCCCGATGACGAAACTTCCGAATGTCAGGCGTGGATCGAGCGGCGAGCCGCCGAGCGCGTCGTGGCTGGCGGACACGGGCGCGATCGCCGTCGCGCGCAACTCGGGCGCCGGCCGGCCATCCACC
>JBAVEE010000901.1:0-5265 GCA_049587575.1 Bradyrhizobium sp. | reverse complement strand
ATCGCAAGGTCTCGCGCCTTGAAATTGGAGGCCGTGAAATGCTCGGCATAGGACAAAGGCCGCCAGCCAAGAAAATCCTCCGCGCATTCCGGCATGTCCGGAACCATCTCCAGCAACATGATGGCTTCGTTGAAATGGTTCAGGTAGTCGGTGGCGAGGCCGGTGCGGGGATTGATGTTGGCCGCGCGCAATCGGGCGGCCCGCGCCGCCTCATCGGGGCCCGTCTGGGGGTCGGATCGCGCGGGTTTCGGGGCCGATGTCATCTGCCGCAGTGTTAGCGTTCGGCGTTAAAAGGTGCTGAACTTTCCATCTATTTGGATAACAGAATGTGTGGACGCTTCGTCATCACCTCGCCGCCGGAGGCCCTGCGAAGGATGTTTGGCTATTCGGAGCAGCCGAATTTCCCGCCGCGGTTTAATATTGCACCTACTCAACCGATACCTGTGGTGATCGTCGAGAACGGCGTCCGGCATTTTCGCCTGATGCGCTGGGGCCTGTTGCCGGCCTGGGTGAAGGATCCCCGTCAATTTGCGCTGCTGATCAATGCGCGCGCGGAAACGGTGAAGGAAAAGCCCGCCTTCAAGAACGCGATCAAGCGGCGGCGCTGCCTGGTCCCGGCGGACGGCTATTATGAATGGCAGGCGTCTGGACAGCGCAAGCGGCCCTGCTTCATCCATCGCCGCGATGGCGCTCCGATCGGGCTTGCGGGGCTCGCCGAAACCTGGATCGGCCCGAATGGCGAGGAACTGGATACGGTCGCGATCGTCACGGCGCCCGCGAGCGCCGATCTTGCCGTGCTTCATCACCGCGTGCCCGTGACGATTGCGCCCGACGACTTCGAACGCTGGCTCGATTGCGGCGCGCACGATGTTGACGCGGTGATGTCGCTCTTGAGGGGACCTGGCGAAGGCGAGTTCGTCTGGCATGAGGTTTCCACCAGGGTCAACCGCGTCGCCAACGACGATGCGCAACTGATCCTGCCGATCACGGCGGAACAGCGTGAGGCCGAGCAGCCGAAACCGGCGAAGAAGGTGAGCCAGCGCAAGCCGGCGCCGGCCCCGTCCGATGACGGGCAGGGAAGCTTGTTTTGATTCGTAGGGTGGGCAAAGGCGCACTTGCGCCGTGCCCACCATCCACGTTTTACGGACGCCGATGAAAACGGTGGGCACGCTTCCGCCTCCGCTCGTTGAGCTTCGGCGGACGCGGTCGCTTTGCCCACCCTACATCGACTGTCGTGTCCTGGATCCGCAGTACCGGAATCAACCGGTAACGGCGAGCAATTGCTTCAGCTTCCTGACGGCGCTGTCCGGCGTCGTGAGCACCGGCCGGCCCGACGCCTCTGCGACCAGCGCCGCTGCCGGCGCCATGCTGTATTGCGCGAGCGCAATCAGGTCGCAGTCGCGCAAATCGCGCGAGGCCTCTGCGACCAGGCGATCGTGTTCGGCGCGCTCGCCGCGGTCGAGCGCCGCGAGCGCCCCATCCGCCAGTTTTGGCACGATCTGGAGCGAGCCTGGAAATTCCGACGGCATCGACTTCAGTGTCGGCGCGAATGTCGAGAGCAGCCCGATCCGGTGGCCGCGCGCGGTCGCCTGCTCGATCATCGCTTCATTCGGCTTGAGTACCGGCATCGGCGCGCGCTCGCGCGCGACCGCCTCGATGCAGGGGCCGAAGGCCGAGCAGGTGAAGAGGATCGCGTCGGCGCCGGTCGAGGCCGCGTAACGTCCGAGGGAAAGGAAACGATCGGTCATCGCCGAAGTGAGGCGGCCGTCGCGCGCCACGTCGGCCGACAGGCTGTCGTCGAGCAAGTTCATCAACGTCGCGTCCGGCCAAAGCCGGGCGAACGAAGCCTCGATCGGTACGATCGAATGTTTCAGGGCGTGGACGAGAGCGATGCGCATTTGGTTCTACAGCACCTTGCCGGGGTTCATGATACCCAGCGGATCCAGCACAGCCTTGATGGCGCGCATCAGTTCGATGGCGACCTTGTCCTTGACGTCAGGCAGCTCGTCGCGCTTGAGCACGCCGATGCCGTGCTCGGCGGAAATCGATCCGCCCATCCGCAGCACGATGTCGAACACCACCGCGTTGACCGCGTGCCATTGAGCCATGAAATCCGCGGTGTTGGCGCCTACCGGCTGGCTGACATTGTAATGGATGTTGCCGTCGCCGAGATGGCCGAACGGCACCGGCCGCGCTCCCGGAATCAGTTTGACGACGGCCGCATTGGCTTGCTCGATGAAATCGGGCACGGCTGCGACCGGCACCGAGATGTCGTGCTTGATCGAACCGCCTTCCGGCTTTTGCGCCGCGGACATCTCATCGCGCAGTTTCCAGAACGCGGAGCGCTGGCTCAAATTCGCCGCGATCGCGGCGTCGTCGACGATGCTCCGGTCCATTCCCTGCGCCAGGATCGATTCCAGCGTGGCGCTGATGTCGTCGCGCGAGGATGACAGTTCCATCAGCACGTACCATGGGTGTTTGCTGCCTAAGGGATCGCGGATGTCGATGCCGTGACGCACGCTGAAATCCACGGCGATGCCGGCGAGCAGCTCGAAGCTGGTCAGACTTCCCGCGGCCGCGTTCTGCGCGATCGAGAGCAGCTTCAGCGCGTCCGCCGGCGATTTGAGGCCGACGAAGGCGGTCTCCACCGCGCGCGGCTTCGGAAACAGTTTCAGTGTTGCGGCGGTGATGATGCCGAGCGTGCCCTCCGCGCCGATGAAGAGGTTGCGCAGATCGTAACCGGTATTGTCCTTTTTCAGCTTCGACAGGCCGTTGAGAACGCGCCCGTCCGCCAGCACCACCTCGAGCCCGAGCGCCATTTCGCGCGCCACGCCATAGGCCAGCGCCGCGGTGCCGCCGGCATTGGTGGAGAGGTTGCCGCCGATGGTGCAGCTTCCTTCCGCCCCCAGCGACAGCGGAAACAGCCGGTCGGCTTCGGCGGCCCGCTGTTGCGCGATCTGCAGCACCACGCCGGCCTCGCAGGTCATGGTGTTGGATGCGGTGTCGATGTCCCGAATCTTGTCGAGCCGCCGTGTCGAGACGACCACCTCGCCGCTGTGCGGGGTCTGGCCGCCGACCAGCCCGGTATTGCCGCCCTGCGGCACCAGCGCGATTCGATGCTCGGTGGCGAGCCTGCAGATGGCGGAGACTTCGGCGGTCGAACCGGGCCGCAATACCAATGGAGACCGTCCGTGAAACAGGCCGCGCTCCTCGGTGACGTAGGGCGCGATGTCGGCCGCCTCGGTGACTGCGTATTTGTCGCCGACGATGGCGCGGAATCGCGCGATCAGTTCCGATGGAAGCGGGGGTGTTGCGGGCTGAACGATATTCATCTCGGGTCTCTGGCGCCGTTTTGCTCGATTGCGCTTGCTTGTGATCTTATCGCGCCATCGCAGCCCGGCGCAGCCGGTCGTTGATCGCTTCGCCGAGCCCGTGATGCGGCACCGGCATGACCGCAATGGCTCGCGCGCCTTTGCTGTCGAGGGCGCGAAGATAACCGAAAAGATGGGCGGCGGCCTCGTTGAGATCGCCGCGGGCGGACAAATTCATCACCGCGGTCGCCGCGTCAACTCCCGGTATTGCATTCGGCCCAAACGCCAGCAGCGCCTCTCCCGCATCGACCCTTTCGGCATTGAGCCGCACCTGGGCGCGGGGCGCATAATGCGATGCCAGCATGCCCGGCGCCAGGGGCTGGCCGGTTTCGTTGTCGGCATCTTGCGGCGGCCGCAGCAGGGTGCGGCCCAGCACGCGCTCGATCTCGCCGCGCGGCAGCCCGCCGGGCCGCAGCAGCATCGGGGGATCGAAGCAGCCGACGATGGTGGATTCGACCCCGACCGTGACAGCCCCGCCGTCGACGATCAGGTCGATCCGGCCCGCAAGGTCGCTTTGCACGTGCGCGGCCGACGTCGGCGAGACATGCCCCGACAGATTGGCCGAGGGCGCCACCACAGGGCCTCCAAAGGCCTGCAGGATGGCCCGCGCGACGGGGTGGGCGGGAACCCGGACCGCGATGGTATCGAGCCCGGCGGTGGCGAGATCGGCCACTGAGCAGTCGTCCGTTCTGGGCAGCACCAGCGTCAGCGGCCCCGGCCAGAACGCTTCGGCAAGCCTGGTGGCGGTTGCGTCAAACCGGGCAATCCGCATGGCCGCGGCGATATCCCCGACATGGGCGATCAGCGGATTGAACGAGGGCCGGCCCTTGGCCTCGTAAAGCCGCGCAATGGCGCCTGCATTGGCGGCATCGGCGCCGAGGCCATAGACGGTCTCGGTCGGGAACGCGACCAGGCCGCCTTCCGCGAGGCAGCGCGCGGCTTGGGCCACGGCGGCCTCATTGGCCGGCCAAATCTGCGTTTTCAGGCCCACATTCACGGGGATCAAAGTCCTCAATTCGGCTTCTTGCGGTGTGCGAAAGCCAAGGCTATAAGCCGCGTTCTTGTCGGAGTGTGGCTCAGCCCGGTAGAGCACTGCGTTCGGGACGCAGGGGTCGCAGGTTCAAATCCTGCCACTCCGACCAAGTCATTGTTTGGGGCTTTTGCCCCTTTTCCCGAGCGCTTTCAAGGTTGACCGCCTCGATCGGCCCGCGCCGATGCCGGGCCGAAGCCCTGCGGCGCTCACCCAAGCGTCAAAATGGCGTCGAAGCCGGCCGTGGCCTCAAACCTCGAGCTTGTCGCCGCCCTTCAAATCGAGAATTTCGCGCGCTTCGTCCGAGGTCGCGACCTGAAGGCCGAGGCCTTCGATGATCTTGCGGGCGAGGGTCACCCGTTCGGCGTTGGATGCCGCCATCCGCCCGGGCGCGCCCACAGTAAGTCTTCCAGTCCGACGCGGATATTGCCGCCCATGGCGGCGGCCATCGCCGCGATCGGGAGCTGATTGCGTCCGGCGCCCAGCACCGACCACACCATCTTGTCGCCGAACAGCCGGTCCGCGGTGCGCTTCATGTGCGGCACGTCCTCGGGGTGCGCGCCGATGCCGCCCTGCAGGCCGAACACGGTCTGCACGAACAGCGGCGGCTTCACCATGCCCTGTTCGGGGAAGTAGTCGAGATTATAGAGATGCGCGGTGTCGTAGCCCTCGAACCCGAAGCGGCGTCGCTGCGGTAACCTTGCCGGCAGGATCTACTGGAATTGGGTGGAACTCTTCCTAGATAATCCCTGTTTGCTGTTATTGCGCATTTCAGGAGACCTTGATGGTCTTGAGGAATATTTTCATCCCCATCCTATGCGCGACCATGCTGGCATGGAGCGGCCTGTCGATTGCGGACGAATA
>JBAVEE010000900.1:0-3079 GCA_049587575.1 Bradyrhizobium sp. | reverse complement strand
GATCTGGGCCAGCATCGGCCCCTTCATGATGTCGCGGATCAATCCGAAATAGACGATCACCCCGAGCGTCGCGAGCGCCAGCGCGGCAAGCGGCGCGCCTGCCCACGGCCCCGCGCCGAACAGCGTCCAGACCACGAACGCCACGTACATGCCGAGCATCACGAAATCGCCGTGCGCGAAATTGATGATATTCATCATGCCCCAGACCAGCGTGAGGCCCGAGGAAAACAACGCGTAGACGGCGCCCAGCAAGAGGCCGCCGACGATCACCTGAAAAAGGATGGAGGACATGGTGCCGTGGTTCTTTTCGATGGCGCTCGAACGCAACCGACTGGATCAGGTCGTATCGGCCGTCATTGCGAGGAACGAAACGACGAAGCAAACCATCTTTGCCGAGATTGGATGGATGGCTTCGAGGAATTTATCATCGGGCGCGCATTCGCGCGACCCGGTGGCTCGCAATGACGGCAAAACTGGAAAGAGGGAGTCTTCCGCCCGCCCCCGACATCTCACCAACCTTTGTAGGGAAGCACGGGTGATTTCGCGGCGCTGGCCTTGGGCCATACCGCGACGTAGTTTTCACCGTCCTGCAGTTGAATGATGAGACCCGACGCCAGGATATTCTGGCCCTTTTCGTCGAACTTGACGCCTTTGTAGCCCATCATCAGCTGATCCGGCTTGAGGTCGGTGGCCTTCAGCGCCGCCTGGATCCTGGCAGGCTCGGTCGAACCTGCGCGATTGATGGCTTCACAGAGGACGAAGAACGCCTGCATCTGACGCGCGGCGGTATCGTCCATTTCGTCGCCGCTCTGCTTTTTATACATCTCGGCGATCAGCGCGGTCGGCGAACCGGCCGGGCCGACGCTCCAGGACGAGCGGTTGAAGACGCCTTGCGAGATCTTGCCGACCGCCTTGATGAAGGACGGATCGGAATAGCCGGAATCGTCGGCAATGATCATCGGCGGCTTGTAGTCGAGCGCCTGCATCGTCTTCTGATAAAGAATCGCATCGGGTGCATAGGCGATCATGATCACGACGTCGGGCTTCTTCTCCTTCAATTGCAGCACCTGGCTCTGCACGTCGGTTGCATTGACGGCATAGGCGATGTCGAGTGCGATGTTCTGGCCTTTTTCCTTGAAGGCGCTGGTGACCACGCTGGCGACCGAGGTGCCGTATTCGGTGTTGTCATGGACCAGCGCGACATTGTCGGTCTTGACGCCGCTCGCCTTCATCTCCGAGAGGAAGTCGTAGTAAATCCTGGCGAAGTCGGACGCGACCGGCGTTACCCGAAAGAACCATTTGAAGCCGCGCTCGGTCAGGTTGGCGGCAACCGACTCGCCGTTGACGAACGGAATGCCGTATTTTTCAGCGATCGCGCTCGCCGTCAGCGTGATGCCGGACTGGTAGGCGCCGGTGAGCGCCACCACCTTCTCTTCCGTGATCAATCGCAGCGTCTGGTTCTGTCCGGTCGCCGGGCTGCCCTGGTTGTCGGCGAAGACCACATCGACCTTGGCGCCGCCGAGCCCCGTCAGCCCGGCGTTCTTGGCAAGCGGGAAATTGCCGAGTTCAGGATGGGCGTTGTTGATGATATCCATCGCGACTTCGATCGCGGCCTTGGCATGGACGCCGGCACTGGCCGCGTTGCCGCTGAGCGGAAATACCGCGCCGATCCTGATGGTTTTGTCCTGCGCAAATGCATTGGCAAGCGGCAAAACGAAAATCGAGGCGGCGCAAAGCAGCCCGAGGAAATGCCTGGATCTCATGTCTGATCAACTCCCAGAGGTGCCACCCGATGCCAGGCTCTTGAGGCCGGAATGCGCGCGGCATCACCGCCGGCACTTCCTTTATTTTCTTTGGCGTTTTCAGCATGGCATGCCCGGTTGGAAGGGGCAAGTTGGCCGCCTGCGCCAGTTGGCCGCTGCGCCTGGGTCCGCCGTGCGACGATCAGGCGACCGGTGGCACCACCTCCTTCGCCGTGTCCTGCATGGGGACATCAGCCTTGAGCCCGACATACACGGTGTTGCTCGCCTCGTGATCCCCGCGCAGATTGTCGAAGGTCACGACATGCGCCGCCGCCGTCGCGAAAGCGTCCGCCAGCACCTGCTCAAAGGCGTGGTCCGGCGGGTCGTTCGACCAGAGCGCGAAAACGCCGCCGGGATGCAGGTGGCCGGCGAGCCGGGCAAGCCCCTCCGGCTGGTACAGCGCGGCGTGGCGCGGATGCAGCAGGTTTCGCGGCGAATGGTCGATATCCACAAGTACCGCGTCGAAGCGGCGCCCCGCCCTGTCGGAATCGAAGCCGGCGGCCGAATGCGACATCGCGAAGAAGTCGCCATGGACCAGGCGGCAGCGCGGATCGCCGGTCAGGGACTTGCCGAGCGGAAGCAATCCCTGCTCGTGCCATTCGATCACCTCGGCCAGCGCGTCAACCACGATCAGCGACCGAACCCGCGGATTTTCGAGCACGGCGAGCGCGGTGTAGCCGAGCCCGAGGCCTCCGACGACGACGTCGAGCCCGTCGCGATTGAGGGCGGCCAGGCCGAGGCGCGCCAGCGCGATCTCGGCGGCGGTGAACTGGCTCGACATCAAGAACGCATCGCCGAGTTTGATTTCGTAGATATCGATGCCGGTGGATGGCTGCCTGCGGCGCCGCAGGCTGAGCACGCCGATCGGGGTCGGACGGAAATCCAGCTCTTCGAAATTCACGCTCATGGGATGATCGACCTGACTGCGACATCGACGTCGCACAATGGCTGCGGACCGCCGCAGCCCGTCAGCAGAGCAGTATCGCGCCGTGCTTGCCAAGGCCCGTTCTGAGCGGGTAGAACGGCGCACGCTTGCGAGGGATTTGCGCGTCCCCCGCAGGTCATGCGCTGACAGAACATGTAACATATTGAATCTGTTGGTAATTTTGGGGAATGGTGTAACGGTAGCACAACAGACTCTGACTCTGTTTGTCTAGGTTCGAATCCTAGTTCCCCAGCCAGACCATCCATCTCTATCAATGTCTTGATCTAATTCGACTTTTCACCTGTTGCGGCAGTCTAATCATCGCATTGTGGACCACACTTGTGGACCACGC
>JBAVEE010000899.1:0-1504 GCA_049587575.1 Bradyrhizobium sp. | reverse complement strand
GCCAGCCGACCACGGTCGCCTCGACGGCGCTGCACGATTCATGGTTGCGCCATGCGCCGTCGACAAAGCGGCAGGCGAACGGCAGCTGGTAGGTGCCGCTGTGGTCCTCGCAGAGCACCTGGACCGGCTGATCCGGCGGCGGTTCTCCCGCGCCGTTGAATTCAGCCAGCCGTTTTTCGCGCGTCGCCATTTTTCGTCCTTCTCCGTCAATTGCGCCGAGCGCCTGGCTTGCAAATTCACGCCCGGCCGGCTCGAACGCCGGAAGCGCTCGATAAAACCTCTACCCGCGAATGAGGTTTCGGTGTGTTATCTTTACTGCCTTACGCTTGGCTCGCAACAATTTGACCTGACAGGGGCAAATTTTAATGAGGTCCTCGATGATCGGCCGGATCGTTCTCGCGCTGGGGGTTCTGGCAGGGTTTCTGACAGGGTTCATGGCGCCGCGTGTGTTGATATCCGCAGGCCGGGCGCAGGACGTTCCCGGCATCGAAATCTGCACCGTCGAAAAGACCATGGAGCGGCGTACCAGTTGCCTGCAGAGCAATGTCGATTTCCTTCAGAAGACGATCGCAAAACTCGCCGCCGACCATGCGCAGAAGCTCGATGCCGCGAACCGGCAGATCGAGGGTTTGAAAGCCACGGTCATTTCCCTGCAGAAGGTTGTTGAAGCCGTGCAGGCGGCACAAAAGAAAGCGGCGGAGGATTTGAAGAAGGCCGACGCGCCGCCGGTCAAGGACGGGGCAGCGGCAAAGCCGGGCGGGAAATAGTTCGCGGCAGCAGAGCCGGCTGCCTCGATCGTGAACGAGCGCAAGGACTGTCAAACGCCGCGCCCGCGAAGCCATCATGATCGGCGCGCTTCGAATGAAGGCTTGTCGTCCATGAATCCAGCCCAGAAGGCGCTCTGGTTTATCGAAAGCCACCTGACCCGCGAGCTGACCCTCGACGAGATCGCGGGTGTTGCCGGAATCTCGCGCTTTCACCTGGTCCGGGCGTTCGCCGCCGCGACCGGGCTGTCGGTGATGCGCTACGTGCGTGCCCGGCGCCTGAGCGAGGCGGCGCGGGCGCTTGCCGCCGGCGCGCCCGATATCCTGACCCTGGCCCTGGATGCGGATTACGGCTCTCACGAAGCGTTCACCCGCGCGTTCCGCGACCATTTCGGGGTTACGCCCGAAGCGGTCCGCAGCCTCGCGCGCATCGACCACATCAAGCTTCAGGAGCCGATCCAGATGGATTCAACCGCCACCGACAATCTCCAGGTCCCGCGTTTTGAAATCGGCAAGCCGCTGCTGGTCGCTGGTCCTGGCGGGCGTTACTCCAGCGATAACGGCGCCGGAATTCCCGGCCAGTGGCAGCGTTTTCATCAGTGCGCTGCAGACATTCCCAACCGGATCGGGAAGCTGGCCTACGGCGTCTGCTGCAACGGCGACGATGCCGGAAATTTCGACTACATCGCCGGCGTCGAAGTGTCCGACTTTTCCGGTCTGCCGCGCGAATTTGCGCGCGT
>JBAVEE010000898.1:0-10255 GCA_049587575.1 Bradyrhizobium sp. | reverse complement strand
CTTTCCGGGTCAATCCTCTTGATATGGCGGTACACCATGACCGCTTCATCGAACCTCTGCATTTCAGCGAGCGTGAAGGCCTTGTTGATAAGAGCGCTCACGAAGTCCGGGCGCAGGGCGAGGGCCCGGTCGAACCATTCCAGCGCCTCTTCCTCGTGCCGGTAGAGCTTCTGCAAAGTCACACCGATATCGTTACATATGTCGGCAGACGTCGGATCCAGTGCCTGTGCGCGTCTGCTGTCGGACCGTGCTTCCTCAAATCGATTTAGGTTGTACAACGCCTCGCTACGCTTGTTCAGGGTCGCCGCCTGATTGGGCTGCAACTCGTCACACAGGTTAAACCGGCCGAGAGCCTCTTCGAAGCGCCCCCACTGGAGAAGAAGAGCCCCGTAATTATACGCTGCGTACCAGTAGCGCGGGTCAAGCTTGAGCGCATGTTCGTAGTGCAGCATCGCCTGGTCCGGGCGCTGCGACAGGACGAGAACGTTGGCGACTCGTGTCCACAACTCGGCATCATCGGGCCTGATCTTCACCGCTTTGTTGAAGGCCTTCAAAGCCTGTTCGTGGAGTCCCTGCTGTTCCAACGCGGTGCCGAGGCTCGCAAGATAATCCGTCTTCGGATCTGCCCGATTGGCGCGATCGACCCACTCGATAGCGGCATCATATTGTTTGGCCTGGAGGGAAAGCAGACCCATGAGCTGAAGCGTATCCGCATGCCCGGCGTCAAGCGCAAGAGCCTGCTGGCAACAAATTTGCGCGTCCAGATTTCTTCCAGCCCGAAAATGGCCAAGGCCAGCCTCGTGGAGCGCAGCGGGAGTGGCCGCGCCACCTTTCGAAGCCGCCGGAGATTTGCGGGCGGCTACCCGACGTTCATGACGATTCATCTGCACGGTTCAACCAAGGCTCACATCAAAGTAGGTGATTCGCCGTTGCAAACAAATCGTATTGACGTACGTACCACAGCGGGCGGTTTGGGCACGAGCCGGACCAGCCAGGCCGGTCCGATGATGTCCGTTGATCGGGCTAACATCGGAAGTGACGGGCACGCGGTCAGAACGACGCGTTTGACCGATTGCGGAAGTCGCACCCAACGTGCGGAATTATTTTTCCTGGCGTTCAATTGTCACGACGGGATGTGGCCTCCACTCGCTCGCCAGCCTTTCCGCCTCCGCGATTTGCGCGCTCGTCATAAGCGCCATAAGCCTGTCTCGTTGTTCCGGCGCTGTGTATTTCGACGTATCGACCAGCTTGATGCCAAGCGGACCAGGCGGCTTTGTATCGCCAAACGCTATCGCCAAAGTGAACCACATCAGGGCCCGGACATAGTCCTGAGCCGTGCCCCGACCTGACGCATACATGGCGCCGATATTGTACTGCGGACTGTGAATCCACGTGCTACCGGGTCGCTCGTAAATCTTGTTCGCCGCCCGCCGGTACCATCGAAATGCCTCGGCATCATCCTGCGCAACGTAAAAACCGTGTTCGTAAGCGACGCCAAGAACATTTTCCGCGTAGGAAGAGCTTTGATCCGCGGCGATGCGATACCACTTGAAGGCTTCGCGAAAGTCTTGCGGCACGCCAAGTCCGAGAACATAGCTGTCCGCCAGATTGTTCTGGGCGACGACCAGGCCACCCTGATCCGCGGCAAGGCGAAACCATTTCACCGCCTCGGCTTCGTTTCGCTCGACACCCTGGCCTTGTTGATACAAAAACCCGACCTCATTCTGAGCGTCCGGCAACCCCTGGTCCGCTGCAAGCCGCAGCCACCTCATTGCCAAAGCGTAGTCCTGCGGGACGCCCATGCCTTTGACGTACATGATCCCGAGAAAGCGTTCAGCTTGGGGATTGCCTTGATCCGCCAAGGTCCCGAGCAAACGCAGGGCGGTCACGTAGTCCCCCTTGGCGATCGCCGCCTGCGCGTCCTCGAACTCGCCTGCGGTAACCGGAAGGACGGACGCCAGGATCCATAAAGTGACGGCAAACGATATGGATGGATTTCTGAACACCTGAAGATTCTTCCGTTATTGCGAGGGCGCTTGCGACGACCCGCCGTCGCTCGCTGTGCGAGCTATCGCGGCTTGGTGTCCGCCGAAGCGCCTTTGCGCGTAGGCGGAAGCAATCCATTGTTCTTTTTTTGCGGCCGCATGGATTGCTCGCGAGCCTTTCATCGGGCGCGCATTCGCGCGACCCGTTGGCTCGCAATGACGATCAACTTGCTCCCATCGATCTCGGATCGCGAACCGGCCAGCGTCCGGCCTCCACCAGCGCGATGAAGCGCTCGACCATTTCGTTGAACAGCGCCGGCTCTTCGAGATTGAGCACGTGGCCGGATTTGGGAAACATCGCGAGCCCCGATGCCGGAAGGTGCTTCTTCAGGAACAGGCTCGGCTCGATGCAGGCGTCGTCCTCGTCGCCGCAGATAATCAGCGCCGGCGTCGCGACGCGCCGGATCGCGTCGGTCAGGGTGTAGATCGAGGGCCGGCCGCCCTGGAAGCTGCGCATGGTGTTGGCCGAACCCTTGGCGTCATGGCGGGCCAGCGCGTTGTAGAAGTCCGCGTGGCCGCGCGGGTCCTTCAGCAGGAACGGAATCCGGCTCGGCGCCTCGCGCGTCGCTTTCGCCACCTCCGCGGAGCCGATCGCATCATATTGCTCTGCATTGGCCCGGCACTGCTGGCGGAAGGTCTCGAGATTTTCGAGGCTCGAGCCGGAGCCGACGGCGGCGAGCGTCATCGACAGCGCGCGCCCGGGCGCGTTCAGGCCGACCTGCAGCGACGAATAGGAGCCCATCGACAGGCCGACGAAATGCGCACTGGCGATCTTGAGGTGATCGAGCACGGCAAGCGCGTCGGTGTAGAAATGCTTGTAGGTGTAGGATTCCGGCGAGGGCGGCACATCCGAAGGCGTATAGCCGCGCGCTGAATAGGCGATGCAGCGGTTCCCGCGCGAGAAGTAGCGCATCTGCGGCTCCCAATTGGTGTGATCGGCCGCATATTCATGCAGGAAGATGATCGGCGTTCCGCTGCCCGCCTCCTCGAAATAAAGGCGGACATTGTCGCTGGTGACGGCGTGGGGCATTCGAGTTTCCTTCCGTTTTTCTTGCTCTGGCGCGCTCGCGAAAATCGCAGTTAATGCTCGCGGCTGCAATGAGGCAAAACCGATTGTTTTTCGTCACGAAATGACCGTGGAATCACCCCGGAACCGGTCGCGCGCCGCCGCATCGCGTCTTGCTCTCGACACACCATCATTTTCATACGGCCCCGGATGCCGGCTCTCACAGGCCGGCGGGGATTGGGGTGTCAAAGAGGATCAGTTGAATATGTTTCAGTCATCTGCGTTCCGCCGGTCGCTTGTTGCGCTGGCGTTGTGTTCCACGGCATTCGCCATTTCAGCCACCCCCGCATCGGCAAGATCCCACCACGGCGCAAGGCGGTCCGCGCACGCGCATGCCGCCGCTCACCACGCCAGGCGGCACTACGCCTATCATCAGCACCGTCACTTCGCGCGCCTGACGCGCTGGGATGCGTCCGTCGCGCAGATGAATTCGCGCGGCCTTGGCGACGCCAATGCCAGCGCGCCGTCGAGCACGTTCTCCGGCGGCGAGAGCACCTCAGGTGGCTTCGGTTCGTCGAACGTGGTCGCCGAGGCGCGCCGCTACCTCGGCGGCAATCCGACCGGCCGCGGCAGCCTGTGGTGCGCGCGGTTCATGAACATGGTGCTGCAGCGTTCCGGTTATCATGGCACCGGCTCGGACATGGCGCGCTCGTTCGCAAACTACGGCCAGCGCGTATCCGGACCCCAGGTCGGCGCCATCGCCGTGATGGGACGGCGCGGCGGCGGACATGTCGGCGTGGTCAGCGGCATCGACGCGTCGGGCAATCCGATCGTGGTCTCGGGCAACAATGGCAACCGGGTCAGGGAAGCACCGATCTCGCGCGGCCGGATCTACGCCTACGTCATGCCGACGGGCTGAGGGGGAGCCTCCGCGGCCCCCTAAAACAGCCGCGGCGCTTCCGTTGCGATCGCATCGCCGATGGCAATGGCGCCGCCGGCGATGACCTCGGCATACACGCCGCAATCGCCGTGGCCGAATCGGCGCATCAGCGCCGGCGGGATATCGAGGTCGCGCTCAGCACTTTCGGGATCGACGTTGACAGCCGCGCAGCGGACGATCCGCTTCACGACCTTGAGGCGGACATCGCCGATCGCGAGCGTTCGGTCGAGCAGTTCGAATTCGTGCCATGCGGGCCAGCCCGAGACGTACAGATTGGCGCGAAAGCGCAGCGGATGGACGGGCTGGCCGACGACGCCTTCGATCGCGGCCACGCTGGAAAGATTGATGATGGAGACGACCTTGCGGGCGACGTCCGAAAAGCTGTGGCCGCTGCCCGAAAGGATTTTTGGGGGGCCCTTGAGGTCGCCGGCAAAATTCGCCGTGAAAAACTGCTCGATGGCGGCCCGGCCCGCCGGCGTTTCCAGTTCGCCGCGCGCGGCCACCTGGCCGGCCTTCCGAATGGTCAGGAGATTGCTGCGGTCCTCGAAATGGGTCTGCAATCCGGCCAGCCGTTCGTTGCGCATCAGCATCAGGAACCGGGATTTGGGCAGCCATTCCGGTGCCGCGGGATCAAAGCCGCTCGGGCCGTTTTCGATGGCGTAGCGGCGGTCGGCCGGAAGGGTTTGACCGACGCCCAAAGCCACGCTCGGCAGCGTTTCCGGGGAAAGGCCTTTGACTGGATAACGGTAAAGGCCGGCGATTTGCGCGGGGCGGCTTGGGGACATCGGGCTTTCTCAGAGTCTGGGCGTCATTCCGGGACCGTGCGCAGGCACCAGACCCGGAATCTCGAGATTCCGGGTTCGATGCTTTGCATCGCCTCGGAATGACAGTCTTGGAGGCCTGGTTTGTGGGCTGTATTTCCAGTCAGACCCTTTAGGGGATTCCGGCGGGGGGCGCTACCGCGCACGAATTTGTGAATTGGCCTCTTCCGTTTCCGCAAGGTCCTTCCCACATTTCGGTCAAGCCGGCGCGAGCGCCGGCGACGACCGCGGCCGGTTGAGGAATGTCAATGCGGCCGGCGGAAACCCAGTGAAGATGCCGCGACAGTGCTTTAGGGGCTGAGCGGCAGGCTGAGGGAATGACATGAATATTGAAAAATATACCGAGCGCGCGCGCGGTTTCATCCAGTCGGCGCAATCGCTTGCGGTGCGCGATGGCCACCAGCAGTTCTCGACGCTGCATATGCTCAAGGTGCTGCTGGACGACGCCGAGGGCCTCGCGGGCGGCCTGATCGACCGTGCCGGGGGCAACTCCCGCGCGATCCTCAAGGCCACCGAGGACGCGCTCAACAAGCTGCCGAAGGTTTCCGGGAGCGGTGCCGGACAGGTTTATCTGGCGCCCGATCTGGCGCGGGCGTTCGATGCCGCGGAAAAGGCCGCCGAGAAGGCCGGCGACAGTTTCGTCACCGTCGAGCGGCTGTTGCTGGGACTGGCGCTCGAGAAAGACGGCGAGGCCGGCGGCGTCCTGCGCAGGGGCGGCGTCACGCCGCAAAATCTGAACGCTGCGATCGAAGCCCTGCGCAAGGGCCGTACCGCCGACAGCGCGACGGCGGAGAACGCCTATGACGCGCTGAAGAAATATGCCCGCGACCTGACGCAGGCGGCGCGCGAAGGCAAGCTCGACCCCGTGATCGGGCGCGACGAGGAAATCCGTCGCACCATTCAGGTGCTCTCCCGCCGCACCAAGAACAACCCCGTGCTGATCGGCGAGCCCGGCGTCGGCAAGACCGCCATCGTCGAGGGCTTGGCGTTGCGGATCCTCAACGGCGACGTGCCGGAAAGCCTCAAGGACAAGAAACTTCTGTCGCTCGACATGGGCTCGCTGATCGCGGGCGCGAAATACCGCGGCGAGTTCGAGGAGCGGCTGAAGGCCGTGCTGCAGGAGGTCACCTCGGCCGAAGGCAGCATCATCCTGTTCATCGACGAGATGCATACCCTGATCGGCGCCGGCAAGGGCGACGGCGCCATGGATGCGTCCAACCTGCTGAAACCCGCGCTGGCGCGGGGAGAGCTGCATTGCATCGGCGCGACCACGCTCGACGAGTATCGCAAGCACGTCGAAAAGGACGCGGCATTGGCGCGCCGGTTCCAGCCGATCTTCGTCTCCGAGCCGACGGTCGAGGACACCATCTCGATCCTGCGCGGCCTGAAGGACAAATACGAGCAGCACCACGGCGTGCGTATCACCGATTCCGCGCTCGTTGCCGCGACCACGCTGTCGAACCGCTACATCACCGACCGCTTTCTTCCCGACAAGGCCATCGACCTGATGGACGAGGCGGCGGCGCGGCTGAAGATGCAGGTCGATTCCAAGCCCGAAGAGCTCGATTCGATGGACCGGGAGATCATCCGGCTCAAGATCGAGCAGGAGGCCCTGAAGAAGGAGAGCGACGCCGGCTCGAAAAGCCGGCTGCAGACGCTGGAAAAGGAACTCGCCGAACTCGAGGAGAGGTCGGCCGCCCTGACCTCGCGCTGGAGCGCGGAGAAGAACAAGCTGTCGAACGCGCAGAAGCTGAAGAGCGAACTCGACGCGCTTCGCATCGAGCTTGCCAACGCGCAGCGGCGCGGCGAATTCCAGCGCGCCGGCGAACTGGCCTACGGCCGGATCCCCGAACTCGAGAAGAAGCTGGTCGAGATCGAGGCCAAGGAGAACGCCGGCGAGATGATGGAGGAGGCGGTCACCGCCAACCACATCGCCCAGGTGGTGTCGCGCTGGACCGGCGTGCCCGTGGACAAGATGCTCGAGGGCGAGAAAGACAAGCTGCTGAAGATGGAAGACAGCCTCGGCAACCGTGTCGTCGGCCAGGCCGAAGCGGTGCATGCGGTCGCAACCGCGGTGCGCCGTTCGCGCGCGGGACTCCAGGATCCGCACCGCCCGATGGGCTCGTTCATGTTCCTGGGGCCCACCGGCGTCGGCAAGACCGAACTCACCAAGGCGCTCGCCGAATATCTGTTCAACGACGAGACCGCGATGGTGCGCCTCGACATGTCCGAATACATGGAGAAGCACTCGGTATCGCGGCTGATCGGCGCGCCTCCGGGCTATGTCGGTTATGACGAAGGCGGCGCGCTGACCGAAGCGGTGCGGCGGCGGCCGTATCAGGTGGTGCTGTTCGACGAGATCGAAAAGGCGCATCCCGACGTCTTCAACGTGCTGTTGCAGGTGCTCGACGATGGCCGCCTGACCGACGGTCAGGGCCGCACGGTGGATTTCCGCAACACGCTGATCATCATGACGTCAAATCTGGGCTCGGAATACCTGGTCAACCAGCCGGAAGGCGAGGACACTTCGGCGGTGCGCGAGCAGGTGATGGGCACGGTGCGGGCGCATTTCCGGCCCGAGTTCCTCAACCGCGTCGACGAGATCATCCTGTTCCATCGCCTGCAGAAGAGCGAGATGGGCAGGATCGTCGAAATCCAGTTCGGCCGGCTGCAGAAGCTGCTGGAAGAGCGCAAGATCACGCTCACGCTCGATGCCGCCGCGCGCGACTGGCTCGCCGCCAAGGGCTGGGACCCGGCCTATGGCGCCAGGCCCCTGAAGCGGGTGATCCAGCGCAATCTGCAGGACCCGCTGGCGGAGATGATCCTGGCCGGGGAGGTCAAGGACAGCGACCGCGTCGCTATTTCAGCCGAAGGCAATGTGCTGACGTTCAATGGCAAGGCGCCGCAGACCGCCGAAATCGCGCAGTTCGAAGCGCCGGCGCCGAAGCGGAAGCTGAATTAGGATTGCCGTTGCGTCATATCCAATATGGTCATGCCCGGGTTTGTCCCCGGGCATGATTGCGTCGGCGCGCCGACCCCGGCGGCAGCGAGATGCCCGGATTGGCGCCGGGCTCGTGTTCGCGTGAACGAGAATATCGAGTGAACGTCAGCGATTGCTGGTTTGCCGCACGCCGCCCATGCCGCCGGCATCGGAAATTCGCGCCGCGCCGCCGCGGTTGCTCATCATGGCGTCGATACGATCGCGTTCCTTCTCGAAACTCGCCAACAGCGGCCCGTCGAGCGAACGGCCGCGCGGCAGCTTGATACGCATCGGATCGACGAAGCGGCCATTGACCAGAATTTCATAATGGACGTGGGCGCCGGTCGATTGCCCGGTCGAACCAACGAAACCGATCACCTGGCCCTGCCGGACCCGCTTGCCGGGCTCCAGCCCCTTGGCAAAGGCCGACATGTGCCCGTAGGCGGTCTCGTAACCGTTATTGTGCTTCAGCTTGACGTATTTGCCGTAGCCGCCTTCCCAGCCTGCGACCTCGACCACGCCGTTGCCGGAAGCGAAAATCGGCGTGCCGTAGGGGGTCGCCCAATCGACGCCGGTGTGCATCTTGACATAACCGAGGATGGGATGGCGGCGGCTGCCGAAACCGGATCGCATGATGGCGTTGTTGACGGGCTTGCGGACCAGGAACTTTTTCGCGCTCTTGCCGGTCTCGTCATAGAAGTCGACGACGGAGTCGTCGGGTGTCTGGAAACGGTAGTATTTCTTGGTCTCGCCGCCGACCGTCAGCGAGGCGTACTGCACTTCGGTCTTTTCGGTGATGGAGGAGCCGTCGTCCTCGCCGGCGAAGAATACGTCGAAGGAGTCGCCGGGCTGTACCTTGCGCTGGAAGTCGACGTCGTAGGAGTAGATGCGGATCATGTCTTCGATGACGGACGTCGGCACCTTGTTGCGCAGCGCGGTCTCGTAGATGCTTTGATAAAGCCGCACCCCGGTGCCGTCGTCATCCTCGTCTTCGCTATTATCCGCCGTCTCGGCAGCGGTGTTCATGCTCTGCACGTCGACGGCGACGTATTTGCCGAGATCGGACAGCGCGGCCACCGCTTCGACGGCGGCGTCATTGGCGACGATCACCCGGTAGGGCTGCAGCCGCTGGCCCGGACCCGCGGGCGCCATCAGGATGCGAAGTTTCTCGCCTTCCTTCAGTCCGCCGTCGCGGCCGCGGGCGCCGAGCGTGGTGGCGATGGCCTTGGCTTCTTCCGGCGTCGCGCCCTGCTCGCGCAGGATCGAGGTGACGGTATCGCCCTTCCTGACGATGTGAACGCGTTCACCCGTGGGATTGCCGCCGGTGATCTGATCTTTCGTCTTGGGCAGCAGGGTGACGTTTTCCGGGACCACCCGGGTCTCAAAGCCGGCATAGGGATCCGAGGACGTGCCTTCGGTGGCGTAAGCCAGTTTCAGCCCGGACTGCGCGCCGCTGGCGTCTGCCGTGGCATTGGCGAGCGCGTAGCGGACCCCGCCATTGCCGCGCCAGTTCGAGGCGTCGCGGACCCGCATCATAACCTCGTCGAGCGCGATCACCGCGGCAAGTTTGGCCTTGGGCAGGACCGGCCCGAGATCCTTGGTGACGAACGAGACCTCGGCATCGGGTTCGACCGCGTCGGGGTTGTTCGGATCCTCGGAGGCGGTAGGGGCGGCGGTGCCGACGTCGCTCAGCATGCGCTGGGCGTTGAACGGCGGGATCTTGGCGCTGAGATCGCTGGTCGTCATCGACAGATTGCCGGAGATGCGGATGAACGGCCGAACCCGCATGACGTCGCGGTTGCCGACGCGGGTGACTGTCGAAACCCGCACCACGTTCCGTGCCGCGGTAGCCTCGCCGGGCGGCGGCAGGCGATCGCTTTTGTGCAGGCTGGCGCTGTGATCGTTGGCGCCGAACGCCCCGCGCAGCGCGCCCTCGACCCGTTCCGGGACCTTGGCAAACGTCATTTCGCCGTCGAGCGACGCAAAAACGGCGCCGCCGATCAGGGCTGCGCCGCATAAACCAGTCAGGATGGTGCCGCTAAACCACTGCACGGAGACGCGGCGGCGATCGATCACCGCAGCCTCGGAGCCATCGACGGAAAGCGGCGGCTCGTGACCCAGATCGATGATCCCGGTCTCGCGTCCGTAACCGCCCCCGCGTGACGTCCCGTGGTTCAAACCACCGTCCCCCCAAATTCCATCGACATTCGACCTGACCTGCGCCCATTCCTTGCCCGCATTCGCCCCTCAAGGGGAGATTCGGGAGCACGGCGTGCCGCGTGGATGTCCGTGAATCAAAAGCCGAAAGGCGCCGGAATCACGAACCGTGAATGGTGTGCAAATCTCTTCGATGTTAGTCGTCCGCAGGAAAACGGCGCTGGCATCTTGGATGATCGCCGATCCCCCAGTACCGAATGCCGGCAGTCCCCACTGGCATCCGGCGATTCATACCTTCTTTATGCC
>JBAVEE010000897.1:0-1578 GCA_049587575.1 Bradyrhizobium sp. | reverse complement strand
GCTTCAAGGAGCATGCGCCGCCCCCCTCGCCGCCTCGGCCGCCGGCTCCTTGCTGCTTCGCTTTGCCAAGGTTCGATTGATTAGTGTCAGGATGCCACCGGGCTGAAACCGCGCAATCAGCACGATGATGGCGCCGTAGAGGACAAAGGTCAGGCCGGCGCCCCTGCCGCCCAACAGGTTGTTGGAAATCTCCTCAAGCGGCACCAGGATCGCCGAGCCAACCAGCGGCCCGAACAGCAGGCCGGCGCCGCCGAGCGCGGCCATGATTAGAATCTTCACCGAGATCAGGAGGCCGAGCCCGGACTCCGGATCGACAAATCCAAACATCGTCGCGTAGAGCGCGCCGGCGACGCTGGTCAGGCCGGCGCTCAGCATAAAGGCATAGAGCTTGGTGCGGCTTGCGGGAGCGCCCAGCGAGCGCGCCGCGCGCTCAGAATCGCGGATGGCGCGAAGGTAAAATCCCATCCGGCTGTTGGTCATCCACCAGGTGATGCCAAGCGTCATCGCCAGAACAGTCAGAAAAAGATAGTAGTACGGAAGCGCCGAAATGAACGACAGATCGAAGACGTTGCGCGGCACCGTCGGACCGCTCAGTCCAACCGCCGCGCCGAGATAATCGGTGTTGGTGACAATCAACCTGACGAGTTCGGCCACCGCGATCGTGGCCATGCTGAAATAGTGGCCCGATAGCCGCAGCGTCGGCACGCCGACGACCGCCGATATCGCCACGCTCACGACGATGCCGACGGGAATGCCCACCAGCGGCGACAACCCGAAATGCGCGTAAGCGCCCATCGCGGCGTAGGCGCCGCAACCGAAGAACACCACGTGTCCGACCGACACCTGGCCGGCATAACCCCCGACGATATTCCAGGCCGATGCCGCAATCGCGTAGAGTAGCACCAGCGCGCCGAGCCGCTGCTGGAACGGCGTCGAGAGCACCAGCGGATAGGCGATGGCCAGCGCCAATGCCACGGAGATCCACAGCAGGCGCCGCATCACATCTTGCCCATCAGGCCCTGCGGCCGGAACCAGAGGAAGCCGAGGAACAGGGCATACACCACCATGTCCTTGTAGACGGCGCCGATCAGATACGCCGACAGCGACTCGATCACGCCGATCAGGAGGCCCGCCACCAGCGCGCCGGGCACGCTGCCGAAGCCGCCCAGCGATACCGTGACGAATGCAACGATGCCCAGGGTCTCGCCGACGGTCGGCACGATGTAGAAGAATGTCGCGATCAGCGCGCCGGCGAGACCCGTTGCCCCGGCGGCGATCGCCCAGGCAATCGCCTGCATGGAATCCGGCCGGATGCCCATCAGCTGCGCCGCAGTTGAATCCTCGGCGACTGCCAGCATTTTGGACCCCAGCGATGTGCGCGTCAGCAAAAGGTGCAAACCGAGCGTCACCAGCAATGCCACCCCGCCGGCGAGCAGACGCGAGGCCTGTAGTCGCAAGCCCATGATATCGAACGTCCCGCCGACGATATTTTCAGGCAGCGACAGGAAGTTGGCGCCGAACCACCCGAATACGGAATAGCGCAGCAACAGCGCGAGCCCGAAGGTGCCAAGGATCTGC
>JBAVEE010000896.1:0-6002 GCA_049587575.1 Bradyrhizobium sp. | reverse complement strand
GCGCTGGCCCACGCGGCATAGCTGCGGCTGCGCCGGCTCGACGAAGCGCCGGGCGCGCGGACCTCGTAGCCCCAATGCTCGCCACGGTGGTATTTGCCGCGATTGACCAGATAGCGGGCCGTGGAGCCCAACGCGTCGTCGGGCTTGCCAAACGGCGACACCCGGCCGTCATGATCGTAGTCGATGCCGACATTGAGCCAGACCTCCGGCATCCACTGGGTGTGTCCCATCGCGCCGGCCCACGATCCCCGCATTTCCTCCGGCGTGCTCCAGCCGCGATCGACGATGCGCAGCGCATTGATCAGCTCGGACTGCCAATAGGCACGGCGGCGCGGCTCGTTCCAGGCGAGCGCCGCCAGCGATGGAAATACCGGCCGCATGTGATTCTGCTGCACCAGGGGATCGCCATAGGCGGATTCGACGCCCCACAGCGCCAGCAGCGTACCGCGCTCGACGCCGTAATCCTGTTCGATCCGCGCGAACAGCGCCTCGTTCTTCCGCAACGCCTGCTTGCCGGCGATGATGCGCCAGTCCGAGACGCGGCGGTTGATGTATTGCCAGATCTGTTCGTTGAATTCCGGCTGGTTCCCCATCTCCTTGAATACGGACATGTCGGGTTCGATGCGGCCCATCACGCGGGTCCAGGTCGCATCCGAAATACCCTTCGCGAGCGCGCGTGCGCGAAAATCGTCGCGCCACCGATCGAAGCCGGGCGGCGTGGCGGCGAACGCCGCGAAGGGATCGGCGAGTAGGGCGACGCCGCCGATGCCGGATCGCAGCAGCCCGCGGCGCGTTGTCATCGGCGAAGAATCAGGCTGTCGCATCGGAGCATTCTAGCGTCGGGGGGAGGGCGGCGGCAAAACCATTGCGCCTGCCGGACTAGCCATCCTGGTGCAGGTCTGCGGCAATTTTGGACAGCCAGCGCCGCACCGCGAGCCCTGATTTCGCGGAAAGCCCCGACTGAAGCCGCCGTTCCAGGGCCATGGCGCGACGCCGGCATTTGTCGAGCTGCGTGGAGCCCCGCCGGGTCAGCGTCCACTGCAGCACCCGGCCATGCACCGGATGCGGTTCCTTTCGGATCGCGCCGTCGCGTTCCAGATTGCGGATGATGAGGCCGACGGTCTGCGGGGTCAGGACGGCGACCCGCGCCAGATCGGCGCCCGACAGGCCCGGATAGGCCTTCAGCATCGTCAGCACGGCGAACTGGGGCGGCGTGATGCCGAGATCGGCCAGCGCGCGTTCCAGCGCCAGCCGCGCCGCGGCCTGGGCCTGCCGCAGCAGATAACCGAGATAGCCGTTCTCGCCGCGCCTGGCCTCGCCCGGGGCTGGAGGCCGGACGCCGGCGAGGGCGGGATTTTGGGCGGAATTTTTCCGGCGCGGCAAGGATTTTTTCGCGGGCCGCGATTTTCGGGATTTTTCGGTTTTTCGAGCTCGCATCTTTTTTTGCGCCGCGCCCGATTTTGCCTTCGCCGAAGTTCCAGTCTTGCGCGCCATATCAGAGCCCTTATAATAAATCAGGCAACTGATAACATAAGGCGATGCGAATGTCACAAGCCCGCAGCGAGTATGACGACTTCAGGCGATTGGCGCCTGACGCCTATGAGATCGTCGCAGCCCTCGGCAAGGCCGCGTCGAAAGCCGGCATCGACCGGCAGTTGCTTGAACTGATCAAGCTGCGCGCCTCGCAGATCAACGGCTGCGCATTCTGCGTCCAGTTCCATATCCTGCAGGGTGAAAGCCTCGGCATCTCCGCCGACAAGCTCAACCTCGTCGTGGTCTGGCGCGAGGCGCCGCTGTTCTCTGCGCGCGAACGCGCGGCATTGGCCTGGACCGAAGCCCTGACGCGTCTCGAAGGTGGCGTCAGCGATGAAGTCCATGCGCAGGCAAGCGCCGAATTTTCCGAAACGGAACTGGTCTACCTGACATCCGCGATCGCTTCGATCAATGTCTGGAACCGGTTCGGCGTCGCCTATCGCTGGACGCCGCCGCCCCGCAAGCAGGTGGCGGTCGGTGCGGTAGCGTGACGAGCTGCGCTGGCGTTTGCGATCGAAATGCGTACCGATTGGCCCAAAGAAAATAGGGTCAGATCAAGTGCTGCAGCAACGGCATTTTTGAAGGGAGAGAATCATGACGGCCATGGTGGTGACGATGGCGGCTTTCGCGCCGGCACGGTCCCGACCGATCTTGCTTGCGATCGTTGCGGGTCTTGCCGGCGCCTTCGTGATCGGGAAGACATTTCCGGCTACGGTGGATGCGATATCGGGCGCGATGGCGCCGCTTTGTGCGATCAACAGTGCCGCGGCAGCGGCGCTCGACAAGGTCGAGGTGATCGGATCCTACGCTCTGCCGAACGTTCCGGGCAAACGGGTCACCGTCGTGCGCGTGTTCTACGGCCCCGGAGGTTTCACGCGGGCGCATCGGCACGCCGGTTCGGTGACCGCTTACATCACCAAGGGCGAAATCCGCTCCCAACTCGGCGGTGGCCCTCTGGAGACGTTCAAGGTAGGCCAATCTTTCTTCGAACCGCCAGGCTCAACGCACCTGGTTTCGGCCAATGCGAGCAGCACCGAGCCCGCGGAATTGATCGCCGTGTTTGTGGCTGACGATGGCGCGCAACTCACGACGTTGATCGAATAGCTCTCAGGTTGGCTGTCGTTTGGTCCGCTTTTTGAGACGGTGTTGTCCGTCGTTGGACGCCGCCGCCGCCTCCAAAACCTGTTCACATCAGGGCGCAAGTTCAGGGCATGGCCCCAATCGTGTCGGGTGAGGATGCAACCGGCTGACGAGCGCGAGCAAAGCTGGTATGATGCCCAAAATCAAATGGAGCGGGGAGCATCGCCATGGACGCCGTGACGCCAAAGGGCTCTGAGACATCAGACACGCATTCCCACCTCGTTCGTCCGCAGAGTATGGAGTGGCAGAAGACCCGCTTCCCCGGTTGCGAGGCCAAGACGCTGCTGTTCGATCGCGCGACCGGCCTGATGACGGCGCTGATGCGGTTCGCGCCGGGTGCGGTGCTGCCCGACCATGAGCACGTCAACATCGAGCAGACCTACGTTCTCGAGGGACACCTGGTCGACAAGGAAGGCCCGGCGAAGGGCATCGAGGCGCGGGCCGGCGAATTCGTCTGGCGCGAACCGGGCAGCCGCCACGTCGCCTGGTGTCCCGAGGGCGGGCTGATGCTCGCGATGTTCCAGGTCCCCAACAAGTTCTTCGAGGCGGACGGGCGCGTCGTCGATGCCGCGGGCCACGACTGGGACGAGACCTGGGGGCATACCGGCAAGACCGGTTCCTGAGGCGGGCCCCCTCCGGCGCTGTCATTTTCAGTTATCGCCGCCTTCCTGGGCGTCCGGACGGTTCAGATCGCCCGGCAGCGCGCGAGCCACCGCAGCCGAAGGGGCGATCGGCGGTCCGATCTCGCGCCCGCGTCCGCCGATCAGGCGCTCATAGGCCGAGATCAGCGTGACGTAGGGGTTGACCCAGAGCCAGCCGTCGCGCGTGAACACCTGCACGTCGAAATGCAGATGGCGGCTGGTGCCGTTGGGATGGTCGAGATAGTTGGAGACGACGCCGATCCTCTCGCCTTCCCCGACGTGACGGCCGTTCAGAACCCCGTCAGCGTCCATGGCGGCCGGATTCATATGCATGTAGCGGAAGCGAACATGTTCGGTACGCGAGTTGACCTGCAGCGTCGCCGCCTGTTGTTTCAGCGAGCGGATCACGACGCCATCGCGGACCGCGACGATCGCCTGCTGGTTCGGCTCGCAGCGATCGGGCCCTTCGCCGTGCAGCGAACATGCAGCGGGGCGAATATCCTGTCCCTGATGGCCAAACCCGCTGGCGCATTGTCCGACGCCGAAACTGCGGGCTTCGCAAAAATTATCCTGCCACGGGTAACTTGTGGGCCCTCCGGCCGGCTCGTCGGGCTTGTCGGCCGATCTGCGGGTTCCGAACGATTGCGAATGGGCGAAAGCCGGGGCCCTTTCCAGCGGAAATCGAATTTGCGAATAGGCCGTGAAATCGGCGCGGCCGCCCTGTTTGTGAAATCCCGAGTTGGCGATTATGTCGCCTGCCGGGCGATAGGTGAAATCGGCTGACACCGCGACCGGCCGCTCGACGATCTCGGAAGCGATGTCGGTCCGCGGTCGCGACGGCAGGCCGCCGGCGACGCGCAGCGCCTTCAGGAACCGCTCGGCGACCGGATAGGCCTCGCGGCAAGCCAGACGCTGCGGCCGGGGGGCGCTGTCGAGACACTGGATCGAAACCACATAGGGGATGCCGAAGCGCGTGAAGGCGTAACGCACATAGCCTTCCCGGATAAAGCGACGCAGGTCCGGGAATTGCGCGGCCAGAGACCTGACCGGCTCGCCCTTGCCGCCGAAGGGATCGTTGACGTCATAGGTCAGGATCGAGCCGGTGATTTGCACCTCGACCGGTTTGGCAAAGATCCGCTGCGGCAGGCCGTCGCCGGCGCCGGGCTCCAGTGAAAACATCGCGTCATAGCCGGCCGGTCCGGCGTCAAACAGGTCGACGGGGCGGAAATCGGCTTGATAGTGCGACACCGAGAGGCTGGCCGGAGCGCCCTTGAGTTGCGCGTCGAGAAACGCCGCGGTGTCGAACGGCAGCAGCACAGGCACCGGACTGCGACCGATCCCGGTGAA
Organism: Bradyrhizobium sp.; assembly: GCA_049587575.1. Lineage (GTDB taxonomy): Bacteria > Pseudomonadota > Alphaproteobacteria > Rhizobiales > Xanthobacteraceae > Bradyrhizobium. The sequence continues at coordinate 1,341 of JBAVEE010000896.1, read as the reverse complement.
GATCTGCGACGTCACCGCGTTCAACTGTACCAGCGCCGGCATGGACCGAGGGTCGAACGGAGGCAGCCGGCGCCGGCCGGAAAATGTGAACGCCGGCACGACAGCAGGCTGGGTGCCGATCTCGGACCTCAGCTGATCGAGGGCGGCATGCCATTCGACCCGCATGGCCGAGATCGCAGGCGTCTTGAACTCGTCGGCAGCGCGAGCCGCCGAGCCGGCGATCAGCAAGGAGAAAGGGGCCAGCAGAAGCGCGACGAACCGGAAAGCCTTCGTACCCAATGCGTCGCCCCCCGGCGCCAAAGCGTGCGTGCCCCTGCCAGCCTAATCCTTTGCGCGCTCGACGTAAGATCCGTCCTCGGTCATGACCACGATGCGGGTTCCCGTGCCGATATGCGGCGGCACGTTGGTGCGAACCCCGTTCGACAGAATGGCGGGCTTATAGGACGACGACGCGGTCTGTCCCTTGGTGACCGGCTCGGTTTCCACGACTTCCAATGTCGCGCGCTGCGGCATCTGGATCGCCACCGGAATCATGCCGTGCAGCGAAAGCTTGACGGTCATGTTTTCCTGCAGATAGGGCGCGGCGGCGCCGATGATGTCCTCGGGCACCTGGACCTGATCGTAGTTGTCGTTGTTCATGAAGTGGAAGCCGTCGGCGTCTTTATAGAGGTAATTGAAATTCTGGTCCTCGATCGTCGCCTTCTCCACCTGGTCGGTGGTCTTGTAGCGTTCGGAGATCTTTACCCCGTCGCTGATTCGGCGCATTTCGATCTGGCTGACCGGAGTTCCCTTGCCGGGGTGGATGTTCTCGGCGGTCAGAACCACGTAAAGCTTGCCGTCTTGCTCGATGACGTTGCCCTTGCGAATAGAACTGGCGATGACTTTCAAAGCTGTTTTTCCTGATATTCTGGCCCGGGACCAATCCGGACATGGGCGTCCCGAGGCCAGCGAAGCGGTTTCGGGCTGCAACATACTGATTTTGCCGGTCTATGCCAGCGTTTTGCGGGCTCACTGATGGCCAAAGACGACACCCCTTCGCCGTGGTGGTCCGCCGGCCGGTATGCCGATGTCAGGCCTTTTTTGGCGGCGCGGAGCGCCATCACCAGGGCGACGCGGGCCTGGTTCGACGAGCAGGGCTTTACCGAGGTCGAAACCTCCATTCTGCAGGTCTCGCCGGGCAATGAGACCCATTTGCATGCGCCGCGGACGGAACTTGCCGGTGCCGACGGCGAGCGCATGACACGGTACTTGCGGACCTCGCCGGAATTCGCCTGCAAGAAATTGCTGGCCGCCGGGGAAACCAAAATATTCGAGTTTGCCCGGGTGTTTCGCGACCGCGAG
>JBAVEE010000895.1:0-6250 GCA_049587575.1 Bradyrhizobium sp. | reverse complement strand
AGATTGCGCGTGATGACGTCGAGCGGATCAAGGCCGAGCTCGACCGCGATACGCTGAACCAGGCGCTCGAGCGCGAAATACATCTGCGGGCCGCCAAAACCGCGATTGAGTCCGGTCGGCGTCTTGTTGGTGACGACGACACGGTTGCGGACCGCGAGATGACGGATGTCGTAGGCGCCGGTCAAATTGCCGTGCATGCGATAGAGCGTCGCCGGCTCCGGTGCGCGCAGATGCGCGCCGCAATCCTCGATCTGATCCCAGTCGAGCGCCAGGATACGGCCGTCGTCGGCGACCGCTGCGGTGAGCGTCGTGGCCCGGTTGGTGGCCGAAACCGATGCGGTCAGATGCTCGAGCCGATCCTCGATCCATTTGACCGGGCGTCCGGCGGCGCGTGCGGCCGCGGCGACAAGGACGATGTAGGGAAAAACGCCCTGCTTGACGCCAAAACTGCCGCCGGAATCCGGCGGCGTGCGCAACCGCAGGCGATTGCCCGGAACCTTGAGCGCCCGCGAAATCACCGCGTGGATGCTGAAGGGGCCCTGGAAATTGGCGAGCACCTCATAAGCGTCGTCGCCCGGGTCATATTCGGCGACCACGCCATAGGTTTCGATTGGCGTGCAGGAGTTGCGCGGATAGCGAATGTCGATACCGATCCGGTGCGAAGCCTTTGCGAATGCCTGCTCCGGATCGCCGTAGCGGAATGTCCGGTCGCTGGCGACATTGCCCGGAAAGCCGTCGTGCAGAACCGGCGCATCGGGGCGCAGCGCCGCCTTTGGATCGACCACGGCCGGTCGCGGCTTGTAACGCACGTCGATCAAATCAATGGCGTCTTCCGCCAGATAGCGATCGGTGGCAACGACAATCGCTACCGGTTCGCCGACGTAGCGCACGCGCCCGACCGCAATCGGCCAGCATTCGACCGGCGCCTTGACCCCGACGACCAGGCTCGTCGTCAGCGCCTTGACATCCTCGCCATCGAGCACGGCGACGACACCGGGCGCCAGCTTCGCCGAGGACAAATCGATTGAAACAATGTCCGCGTGGGCGTGAGGCGCGCGCAGGATCGCCGCGTGGAGGGTGCCGGGGCGAACACCGAGATCGTCGATGAAACGGCCGCGCCCGGTCAGCAGCGCCGAATCTTCGACGCGCGGTATCGACCGGCCGACCCATGGCGAACCGGGCTCGCTGCTGGCAATGACGTGACTGGCGGCTTCCGCCATCCCGAACGTTCTCCCGCGCACATCGGATGCGTCGGGAGAATGTATTCAGCGGCGCCCTGGATCCGGCCATACCGGCCGATCTCGAAACTTACCATCGCGTCTCATTTCGCACCGCCTGTGCGCTGCAACATCAACTCGCGAGCCGGGAAACGTTTCGGAACTCGCGCGGGCTCACGCCGACATGGTTGCGAAAGAAGCGGGTGAAATGCGCAGGCTCCGCAAAGCCGAGCCGGTCGCTGATGTCGCAGACGGTTGCGGATTGATTCAGAACCGCGTCGACCGCCTTCTCCACGCGCACGACATTCAGATAGACCTTGGGCGGCACGCCGATCGAGGCCTCGAACAATCGGAAGAAATGCGCGCGCGACAATCCCGCCTCCCTGGCGAAGGTATCCAGAGCGGCCCCACGCCCGGCTTCGGATCGCATCGACGCAGCAACCTTCCGGATGCGCCAGTCGCCCGACCGGACGTCCATTTCCCTGATCGAGGCCGGAAAGCTCCGCCATTGCGTAAAACGCTCGATCACCGAAATCATCAAATCGGACAGCACCGCTTCATGGGCGGTGCGCGCCTCGGGGCGGGTCATCATGTCGGCGGCGAGATTCATGGCGAGGCCGCGGATGCGCGGAGAGACGTCGCCGGAAGGATGGCTGAAGAAGCCGGGCGCGCCGCTCGCGGCCCAGCCCGGCCGGAACGCCATCAACCATTCCGGTTCGATATAAAGTGCGAGGATGACGGTGCGCGGCCTCTTGGGATCGTGGACATAGGAATGCGGCTGCCAGCCGTTCACCAGCACCGCGGTCTCGTTGGTGAGCGGATAGACATGGTCGCCAACGACGAACTGGGTGTCCGCGCCCTCGACCTTCAGGAGCACGTGACAATGCGGATGGGCGTGTCGCACCAGCGACCAGTCCATATCGAGAAGGGCGACCCGGCCAAAGGCTCCGTGCGCGATTCGCAGCGCTGTCGACATAGCAAACTCTCCTAGATGGCGGCACGCGCTGGCTGTCATGCCAGACGGCCGTCTGTCCCGTTCCCTCGTTGCATTCCCCTGGCTTGAGCCAGCATTGTCTTATTTGCAGTCAGCCTTATGGCCTCAGCCGGCGACGATCCGAGCAAAGGCAGCCTTGGGATCATCCTGAAGCGCGGAATCAAGATCGACGTTTTCGACACCCTTGACGTGAATGCGCTTGAACTCCATCGGCTCGGTCGCAAGCGGCTTGGTCGCGTCGATCCCCATTTTGGCGCTGATGCCGTTGTTCGAAGACGGATCGAGCTTCGAGCCCTGTGCGCCGGAGACCACGACGAGGTCACGGTCGGCCTGAAAGCGGGTCGCAACGGCCCATTCGATTTCGCCGGGATCGTCGATATTCACATCGATGTCGACCACGACCACCTGCTTGATGTCATAATGACCCCCGAATGCGCCCATGATGATGTTCTTCGGCTCGCCGTCGCTGGCCTTGTCGATTTTGACCGCGAGGTGATAGCGGCAGGTGCCGCCGCGCGTGAGACGTACGTCGCGCACCGAGGGAAAGCTGCGTTGCAGGTGTTCCAGCAGCGTCGCCTCGCGCGGAATGCCGCCGAGCAGGAGATGCTCCACTCCGCCGCCGACGATAGTGTGAAAAATCGGATTCTTGCGGTGAGTGATCGCATCAACCTGAATGACTTCGCGGTCGGCGCGCGGACCGTAATATTGCGGAAACTCGCCGAACGGCCCTTCGGGCTCGCGAACCTTGGGCAGGATACGGCCTTCGATGACGATTTCCGCATACGCAGGCACGCGGACCCGGTTGGTACGGCATTTGACCATTTCGACGGGCCGACCGAGCAGCGCGCCGGCGATTTCCATCTCATCGCTGTCGAGCGCGGCGATCGCCTGGGATGCGAGAATGCAGGCCGGATGCACGCCGATCACGAGCGCGATCTCCAATGCCTCGCCGGCTTCCTCGGCGATGCGGAAATAATGCAGGGTGTGCCGGGGCAGCAGCAGAACGCCAATGCGGTCGGGGCCGCTCACCTGACAGCGGTGGATCGACACGTTCTGGATTCCCGTCTTCGGATTGCGCGCGATCAATAGCGCCGCCGTAATATAGGGCCCGCTGTCGTGTTCGTTATGCTTGGGGATCGGCAATTGCCGCAGCAGATCGACCTTGTGATGAACGACATCCTGCACTGGCGCCGCCACGACCTCGACCCATGGCAGCGGATGGCGAACGGCGTTCTGGAAGCGCGAGAGCAGCTCGCCCGCGGGAACGCCGAGCGAATCCGCGATCCAGCTGCGGTCGGCAAACAGGTTCGCCACCACGGGAATCGAATGCTGGCCGGGTGAAGGAAACAGCACGGCGCGCTCATTTTCGAGTTTCTTGGCGACCGCCGCCAATTCATCGATCAGCGAGAGGCCCTTGCGAGCGACCACGAGCCGGTCGGTGGCGGCGAGCCACTGCAGCCAGCCGCGCAAATCCGGATGCGCGCTCTGGCCGGCCGTATCCGTGTTGGTACGCGTTGCTTCCATCGCCTGCTCCGCCAGGAAACCCTTCATGGTTGGCCGGACGGCCTCGCAATTTCCGGGACTCTCCGCCCGCATGTTCCATTCTGTCGCAGCGCAACAGGCTATCGGCGGAAACCAAAACGTGGGCGGTCCATGCGATCAGAACAAATAATTGATTTTTATTCAAGCCATCACCGATACGGCGGCGATGACAGCGGTCACGGACATTATTGCCGGAATCTGACCAGGCCGGCGGCATCCGCCGACCGCCTTGTCAGGCGTTGAGCGCGGCGATCAGCAAGCCGAGATCGGCAATCACGCGCCGGTCGGGGCAGGCATGTTGCGTTGCTATGCCGCGCTCCGCTCGGGTTCGTCACGCCTGTCGAGCGCGAAAGCAACCGCCGCGTCGGCGTGGATGAGCGTCGAGTCAAAGACCGGCAGATCGAAATGCTGCGGCCCTGTCAGCAGGCAGATTTCCGTGCAGCCCAGGATGACGCTGTCGGCGCCGGCGGCTGCGGCGGTCGCAACGATGTCGAGATAAATTTGCCGCGAGGTTTCGCGGACCACGCCGCGGCACAATTCGTTGAAGATGATGTCGTGCACGGCGGTGCGGTCTTCGGCATTCGGCACCATTGGCGAAAGCCCGTGCTTGTTGCGCAATTGCGCGAGGTAGAAGTCCTGTTCCATCGTGTAACGCGTGGCGAGCAGCAGCGGCCGGCGGCAGCCGGCGGCTCTGACCGCCGCACCGGTGACATCGGTGATGTGCAGTAGCGGGATGGAGACCGCGCGTTGCACGGTATCGGCCAGCTTGTGCATGGTGTTGGTGCAGATCAGGACGCAGTCCGCGCCGGCGGTCTCGAGGTCGCGCGCCAGACCGGCAAGAAGGGCCCCGGCATGGTCCCACGCATCGGCCTTTTGCAGCGCCACGATGCTTTCGAAGTCGACCGAGTGCATGATCACCTTGGCGGAATGCAAGCCGCCCAGACGTTCACGGACGCTCTCGTTGATACGCCGGTAATAAACCGCGGTGCTTTCCCAACTCATGCCGCCCAATAGCCCGATCGTTCGCATGTCCTTCGCCCTTGCAGTTCTGGTTTGAGTCGGACGTTCCAGCCCGAAGACTACACGTAATTTCCCAAATTACCAGATTATGAGTAAATTTTTGCGATATTTATGATGTCTATGGCATGCTATTGTTATTTTTCTGGCATCTGGACAAATTTTATGCATAGACTGGGCGCGCGAGTAAGAGCAGCTTGCGCGATCGGAACTCAACCGGGCTCCGACTTTGTGCTATTCCGGGGATGCGACGTTCGACCATCTGGTCAGGGATTGGTTCTATTCCGATGCATTCACTTCCGCGGCGATTGATCGTCGGAATAACGGGCGCTTCCGGGGCCATCTACGGCGTTCGGTTGTTGCGCCTGCTGCAGGCGACCGACATCGAGACGCATCTGGTCATGAGCCGGTCGGCGAAGGTCACGCTGACCCAGGAGCTGGATATCGGCGTCGCCGACGTTTCGGCGCTGGCGGAGGTCGTTCACCAGGTCGACAATGTCGGCGCTTCGATTTCCTCCGGGTCGTTCAGAACACTGGGCATGGTGGTCGCGCCATGTTCGATGCGAAGCCTCTCCGAGATCGTCTCGGGCGTGACCTCGTCGTTGCTGACGCGTGCGGCTGACGTCGTCCTGAAGGAACGGCGGCGTCTTGTACTGATCGTTCGTGAAGCCCCGCTTCACCTCGGCCATCTGCGTTCGATGACCGCAGCCACCGAAATGGGCGCGATCGTCTATCCGCCGGTGCCGGCGTTCTATGCCCGCCCGGAGAGCCTCGAACAGATGGTCGACCACACCCTTGGGCGGGTGCTTGACCTGTTCGATATCGAGACGAAAGCCGTCAGCCGTTGGGGCGGCCTGAATTCCATCAAGAATGCCGATTCATGAAACATTTCCGTTCATGAAAATGTCCCGATCCGAACTGGAGGCGGACAGCTGGGCATTTGCCGTTGATATCTACGCTCGGCCGGGGGTCGCGGAGGCCTGCCTGAAGCTGCAAAACGAGGCGGGCGTCGATGTCATGATGTTTCTCATGGCGGCATACGCTGCCGTCAGACATCGCATCTTGCTGACGCCTCCCGAGATCCGGAAGCTGGAGGAGGCCTGTCGCCCATGGCGCGAGCAGATCGTAAGGCCGATCCGGGCGATCCGCTCGGGATTGAAGAGCGGGCCGTCGCCGGCCCCGAACAATGAGACCGAGCAATTCCGCTCGAAGGTAAAGTCGATCGAACTCGCCGCCGAGCGGCTGCAAAATCAGCTGCTGGCGGAACGCCTGCCGCTGAGGCCGGCGGAGCGCGACGCCGTAGGTCCGGAAGACCTCCGCTCCGTGCTTTACAATGTCGTTGCGATTTTTCTTGAAACGCAGGGGGACAAGTCAATCGCCGACCTTCCGGCTCCGATCGACGAGATCGTCGAAGCGGCGATGCACGATACAGGCTGACGACCGGCGTTTTCCATCACGTCTCTTTCGGGCTCCTTGAAGC
>JBAVEE010000894.1:0-2777 GCA_049587575.1 Bradyrhizobium sp. | reverse complement strand
GGCGGCATCGAAGCAGCCTACCGCGCTGACATCGATGCGGCGGAAGACCCTGCGGCGAAGCAGAAGGAGATCGAGGATCGCCTCAACATGCTGCGCTCGCCGTTCCGCTCGGCCGAAAAATTCTGGGTCGAGGAGATTATCGATCCCCGCAAGACGCGCTCGCTGTTGTGCGAATTCGCGCGGCTCGCAGAGCCGCTGCGGACGCCGGGTCCGGCGACCGGCATGGCGATAAGGCCGTAGCCGAAAGGCAAGGGGCGTTCATCCTTTCGTCGTCATTGCGAGGAGCGAAGCGACGAAGCAATCCAGAATCATTTCGAGATGCGGCGCATGGATTGCTTCGCTGCGCTCGCAATGACGGCTGAGGTATTCTCACGCCGCCACCGGCTTCGGCACCCGCGAGATCGCAAGCACAATCAGCGCCGCCACGACGCACAGCGCGCCGGCGAAGAAGAATGCGGGGAGATAGCTCGCCAGCACGGTCCGCGAAACGCCGGCGCCGAAAGCCGCAAAGGCGGCGCCGAGCTGATGACCCGCAAAGATCCAGCCGAACACCAAATTGGCGCGCTCCGGCCCGAAGCGCTGGGCGGTCAGCCGCACCGTCGGCGGCACCGTTGCGATCCAGTCCAGCCCATAGAACATCGCAAACAACGACAGGCCGTAGAACGAAAAGTCGGTGAACGGCAGCAACAGCAGCGACAGACCGCGCAAGCCGTAATACCAGAACAACAGCCAGCGATTGTCGTAACGGTCCGACAGCCAGCCCGACATGATAGTGCCGAAGAAGTCGAACACGCCCATGGCGGCGAGCAGGCTCGCGGCCTGAACCTGCGGAATTCCGAAATCGAGGCACATCGGAATCAGATGCACCTGGATCAGGCCGTTGGTGGAGGCGCCGCAGATGAAGAACGTGGCGAACAAAATCCAGAACGCCCGCGTTTTTGCGGCATCGCGCAGCGTGCCGAGCGCCGCCGCCATGATTGGGGCGTTGCTGGGAGGCGGCGCCGGCAGGGGCTGGGTGCCTTGGTCGCCGAACGGCCGCAAGCCCAGATCGCTGGGACGATCGCGCATCACCATCAGCACGGCCAGGGCCGCGACCCCCAGCATCGCGCAGATCAGCGCCAGCGCGATCCGCCAGCCCATCCGTTCGGTAATCGCGGCGAGCAGCGGCAGGAACACCAATTGCCCGGTTGCGACGCTGGCGGTGAGAATGCCGACCACGAGGCCGCGCCGCGCCGCGAACCATCGCGCGGCGACGGTCGCTCCCAGCACCAGCGCGGTCATGCCGGTGCCGATGCCGATCACGACGCCCCACAACAGCATCAATTGCCAGACTTTTGTCATCGCCAGTGAGGCAACCAGCGCGGAGGCCACGATCAGCAGGGCCGACAGCGTCACGTTGCGCAGGCCGTAGCGGTTCATCAAAGCGGCCGCGAACGGTGCCATCAGGCCGAACAGGATGAAGCGGATCGACAGCGCCGAGGAAATCTCGGCCGTGCTCCAGCCGAACTCGTGCTGCAGCGGCACGATGAAAACGCCGGGCGCGCCGACCGTACCGGCGGTGATCAGCGTGGTGAGAAATGTGACGCCGATCATTACCCAGCCGTAATGGATGTGGCGGCGGGCGAGAGCGGCTGACAGCCAGTCGGAGATCATTGAACCTCTGAAAAATTTACATGGAAGGTTTGCGGGATGTGCCAGACCTGCAAATCCTAGCGTAATTGCCGAGAGACATAAATGCCATACTTCCCTCATTTTAGGACAAGCACCGTAACGGCTAGCGCGGAATACGTTCTACCGCGATGGCGGTCGCTTCGCCGCCGCCGATGCAGAGTGCGGCGACGCCGCGTTTCAGATTTTGCGTTTCGAGCGCATGCAGCAGCGTGACGATCAGGCGGGCGCCGGTGGCCCCAATCGGATGGCCGAGCGCGCAGGCGCCGCCATTGACGTTCAACTTCTCGCGGGGGATTCCAAGATCGCGCTGCGCGGCCATTGCCACCACCGCAAAGGCCTCGTTGATATCGAACAGATCGACGTCGCCGACGCTCCAGCCGGCCTTATCGAGGACTTTGCGGATCGCCGGGATCGGCGCCGTCGTGAACCATTGCGGTTCCTGGCTGTGGGTCGCGTGACCCTTGATCTCGGCCAGAACGGGCAGACCGTCGCGATCGGCAAGCGATCGTTTTGTCAGTATCAGCGCGGCGGCGCCGTCGGCATTTGCCGACGAGGCGGCGGGCGTAATGGTGCCGTTGGCCCGAAACGCCGGCTTCAATCCGGGGATTTTCGCGGGATCGACCTTGAGCGGAATTTCGTCGTTGGCGACGCTGCGCGAGCCGGCCTTTTCCTTAACCGTCAGCGGAACGATCTCGGCTTTGAACGCGCCGCTTTCCACCGCCTTGCGCGCGCGCGTCAGCGTCTCCATCGCATAGTCGTCCTGGGCATCCCGCGTGAACTGATAGGCTTCCGCGGTGGCCTCGCCGAAATCGCCCATCGAACGTCCAGCCTCGTAGGCGTCTTCGAGGCCGTCCAGGAACATGTGGTCGATGATCCGGTCATGACCGGCGCGATAGCCGCCGCGCGCCTTGGCCAGCAAATAAGGCGCGTTGGTCATGCTCTCCATGCCGCCGGACACCACAATGGCGGCGGAGCCCGCTTGGATGATGTCGTGGGCCAGCATGGTGGCCTTCATGCCGGAGCCGCAGACCTTGTTGATGGTGGTGGCGCCCGTCGCATCCGGCAGCCCAGCGCCGCGCGCCGCCTGTCGCGCCGGGGCCTGGCCC